>JAAXQE010000168.1 GCA_012974425.1 Geopsychrobacter sp. | reverse complement strand
CGTCCACCTGTAGTGGGGTCCTCCTGTGACCTCGCTGTTTACCTCACTGATAAGCGGCCTCAAGGTATCTCCTGCCGAAGATGGCCAGATAAATGTACGCCGTTACACAAAAAACTGTTTTCAAAAATATTCTTATATATCGTCATCGGCAATAGGCGTCCCAACTGTATCCTCGATCACGGTATGGCATTCAACCTCAAACCATTCGTAAAAAAGGTTAAGGTCGCGCTGCTGTGGCCACAGCGACTCAACTCTGTACCATCCATCAAGTTCCGCCTCGAACAATATTGCGTAATTGGCTTTTATCCAGCGGGCCAAAGCCTTGTCGTCATCAGCATCCTGTTCAGATATGAGATACACCGTGCGATCACGGTTAGCATCTTCCATAGAGATTTGCGGATCTCCCTCATGTGGATCGGCGTCATTGATCCAATGTACCGCCGGTGCTTTGTACCTGAGTATAACGATGGCTCGATTAATCATTTGGTTATCTCCCTGAAATCATAATTTCTGCTGCCATCTATTCACTATTGGCGACATCCGCAAGGTACCCTATTCTCAATGCACGTGCATCATCAAGAATCAACTGGGATTTATTGAATTTAGACCCCTATAGTCACTCTGACAGGCGCAATGGCCCTCTGGCCGCACCAGCAAACAAGCGGTCATCGGCTGAGCGACAGCAGAGATGTTCAGCCAAATATCGACCATTCAGCCTGTTGGGCCAGCATTTGAACCGCTTCAGCTCCAAGGAGAGAATTCCCCAGAGGGGTCAGTCCGGGTGACCAGACTGCTATCGAGGCTTTTCCCGGAACAGTGACCAGAATCCCGCCGCCGACACCGCTTTTACCCGGCAACCCGACACGGTAGGCAAAATCCCCCGAACCGTCATAGTGGCCACAGGTTATCATCAATGCGTTGATGCGACGAACCCTGCCTGGGGCAATCAATTGTGGCATCCCCGACGCATTGATGAGAAATCGTCCCGCCAGGGCCAACTGGCGACAACTCATTTCTATGGCACATTGATGAAAATAGGTGCCCAGAGTCAGTTCCGGCGCATGGTCGAGGTTGTCGAAGCTGCGCAGAAAGTGAGCCAGGGCAAAATTCCGATGCCCAGTCTGCTTCTCTGACAGAGCGACGGCATCGTTAATGTAGATGTTCGAATCGTCTGCGGCATATCTGATAAAACTGACCAGCTCGGCGAGAGCCTCGGCGGGCGAGCTGCTCGCGAGAATGACATCGGTCACAACGATTGCCCCGGCATTGATGAAGGGATTACGCGGAATCCCCTGTTCATGTTCGAGCTGTAGAATCGAATTGAAGGCATTGCCGGAAGGTTCCCGACCAACCCGTTCCCACAGCTTGTTACCGACCTTGCCCAGGGCCAGAGCGAGGGTAAAGACCTTCGAAATACTCTGTATAGAAAAGGGTACGTCCGCATCCCCGACACTGTAAACCTGACCGTCAGCCATAGCGACAGCCAGACCAAAGCGGTTCAGGTCGACCGACGCCAGCTCCGGTATATAGCTGGCCACTTGTCCACGGTTGTCGCGACGGCTCATTTCTAAATGAATATGATCGAGGATTTCCTGGATGGACATCTTTACCTCAGTGATTTGATCAGGGTTGAACAATAGCAATATGGCAACGAGCCGCACTTTACGGGCCGCGCAGGGAGCAGGTCAATAGATTCCGGTGCCGTGAACTGCTGACAGCCGATTTTTTCTGATAAAGGTCGGGTGCCTGGAAATGTCTTGAAAGTTGTCCCACCCAAAATCAGGATATGTTGACCCTTGCAAAAGGGCGTATTCCTACAGGCGCTGATAAATCAGAAAACCCGCGTAGGTAAGCATGCGTATTTGCATCCTTGTCCCGACAGTCTGACCGCCGGTCAACCTTCAGACTTTTTTCTCTTTGGGGTTTTTTCCTGATTTGCTTCTTCTATTTTAACTTTTATTGGTTTCCAATATTTGACCAGTATCGTTTTGATCGGATAAATTTTGGCGGCTTCAGGGACTGGAATTGAAGGATCTAGCTCATACCGAAGAATTGTACCGTCCTTGTTCTCAACGATACAGTCGATTTTGGACTCCGTTTCAGCTCCGCTTGACTCTTCTCTTGCTTTGCTTTCAGCAATCCAGGTCATTTTCTGTTCGTAATAGAAGGCAACATCGAAGATTTTCTCTGTAGCTTGTTCCTGCTCGGCACTCAGGCTTTCAATTTTCCCCGAAAATTTTGTCAGAGTATTGTTTGTATCTAGCAAAAAAATCATAGCAACCTTCCTTTTCTCGATCTTGATGATCGAAAGGATAAAAGAATCATCATTTTCAAAATGAGCCAGATCAGACTTACTCAGATCTCGACAGGGGAACTTTTGGCATTCTGGACACTTACCCAGGGCTTTGCGTGACTGTGACAGATGACACCAGATGAAATCGCTCTTTCCCCGCTTAATCGCCATGTGCCACCAGTTCACTTCTCAGCTTTTCCCAAAAATCATCAACGTTGTATTTCGACATTTTTGCCACGCAACCCTCACTGAAAGTTTTGGAAAAAGTAGTGGCGATTGGTCCGATCTCAAATGTTCTGAGAGATAAGAACGGCGATTCCATTCCCATGCCTGCCATCTCCAAATGGGACCGTTGAATTTCAGCTTGAGGAGCCATTCGGGATATGCGGATATTGGGCTACCTAGGGGACCGAAGTCCACCCATTTATGAAGCCAGGTTCAGCCCCACCGCTGTTCCGGGCTTTTTTACCTGTACTGAATACCCTGACTACCGAGACCTCGCCAGGGCTAACCTTCTAGTGGTTAGCCCTTCACAGTCCCGTATCATGGCCACAAAACCTGTTTTCAATCTAAAAAGTCCACCCACTCGACAGTCAAAGCCGCAACGCCGAACTCTTCCTCCACCCTCCCCTTTAAAATGAAAGGCCGATGGCGCGTCATTTTCTGGCAAAACCGTTCATAGGCCTTGGGAAAGAAGGTTGCGTCGAAGATGGCCGTTGTATCTTCGAAGGAGACGAACTCCATTGGACGGCCGCCTTTGTCTTGAACCGTCTTTCCCGTCACCCACCAACCGATCATCGTCACATAACGCCCTATCCAATCCTGCATTTGATCCCCTCGCACTGGCTTGATTTGAGCGATTTCCCGTCTATGCAGCACTAAGGGGTGGCATGAGACAAGCATACCTAAGGTCTCAATTTCCTGACGTAGTACGGTCTTGTCATCATAGGGCGGTGGAGAAGGTAATGCTGTCTCGTCAGCCTCGAAAAGCAGGCCACTGCCTTTACTGTCAAACTGTCTGCCAAACGCCAGAAGCTCCCACAGCAGCGCCGGCCGCTTCTTCTTTCCTTCCAGCGCGTCAAAGCACCCTGTCTTGATCAGCAGCTTCGCGTCTGAAGGGTCGATTTTCACCCGCTGCAGAAAATCGCGGAAATTATCGAAATGCTCATCCTGTTCGCGCGAGCGCAGAACCGCTTCGACTGCTTTCTTGCTAAGACCCTCGATCTGCATCAAGCCGACCCGCAGGGAACGATCAGAGCCTGCGTAATGATATTCACTGGCGTTGATGTCCGGGGAAAGGACGGCCAAGCCCATGCGCCGGGCCTCGGAGAGATAGGCAAAGGGCGAGTAGTAGCCGCCCTGGTTGGAGATAACCGCCGCCATGAACTCGGCCGGTTGGTTGGCCTTCAGCCAGGCCGATTTGCAACTCACCAGGGCGTAGGACGCCGAGTGGGGTTTGCAGAAGGAGTATCCACCGAAGGATAGGATCTGCTCCCATATTTCGGCCAGGACATCGGCAGAGACCCCCTTCCCTCTTCCTCCTGTCACAAACATCTGCCGATAGTCGGCAAGCTTCTTCTCTTTATGCTTCTTGCTGATGACCTTACGCAGCTGGTCCCCTTCAAAAGCCGAGAAGTCGGCGAGAGCCATGGCCATCTGGGTGATCTGCTCCTGGTAGATCGCAATACCGTAGGTCTCGTCCAAGACCTCGCTTAACAGCGGGTGCAGAGGTTTCCAACTCTTGCCATGCATGCGGAAGACAAACTCGCGGATGAAGGCGTTGGCCGCCGGACGGATGATGGATGAGGCCATGACCAGGTGCTCGAACAGATCGCAGTCTTCGCCCCTTGGATTGTCGCTCCACATCTTCTTGAGCAGTTGACGGGTGGCGGGAGATTCGATGTAGAAACAGCCCATGGTCTCACCGTCCCGCAGAAGCTCTCGCGCCTTGGCATCCTCTAGCGGCTGCCAGGTGGCATAATCGATTTCGCGGCCGGTGTTCTTCCTGACGGCCTCCAGGGCATCGCGGATGACAGCCAGGGAACGGTTGCCGAGGATATCGATCTTGACCAGTCCGGCGGCCTCGGTCTGGTCTTTCTCCCACTGCATGACCGGCAGCCCCTTGGCGGATATCTCTACCGGTACATAGCGCCGGATCTCATCCGGGACGACGACCAAGCCACCGCAGTGGAGCGCGAGATGGCGAAGTTGCCCCTTAAGGCGACCGGCTAGGCGTAGTATGGCCTGCCAATCAGCAGAAAGTTCTTCGCCCTGAAACAGCGGATGATGTCCGACCGTGCCAAGCGTCTGCTCCGCATGCAAATACCCCGAGAGGCGTGAGGTGATGGACTTTATCTCGGTCTCGGGCATGCCGAAAACCTTGGCCACCTCTCTAACAGCGGCCCGCCCCTTGAAGCCGATCTGGTTAGCGACCATTGCCGCCCGTTTCGATCCATAACGGGCAAAAGCGAAGTCGAGGACGGCGTCACGTTCGTCCCAGGGGAAGTCGATGTCGATGTCCGGCGGATCGACCCGACCGGGGTTGAGGAAGCGTTCGAAGAAGAGGTTGTAGCGGATCGGATCGACGTGGGTGATGCCGAGACAGTAAGAGACCAGAGAGGCGGCGGCACTTCCGCGACCGCAGGTGCGTGGGGACTGCCGAACGATCTCCTCGACCACCAGGAAGTAGTGCGAAAAGCCCTTCTCATTGATGATGGTCAGTTCCTTTTGCAACCTCGCTTCGACCCTGTCATCGATCCGGCCGTAGCGCCAGATAGCGCCCTCGCGGGCGCGGCTCTCCAGTTCAATGAAGGCTTCGTCCCCTGCCATGCCGCGATAGGCCGGAAAGATGGTTTCCGAAAAATCCCAATCGGTCTTGCACGCGTCGGCGATACGGGCCGTGTTTGCGAGAGCCTCCGGACAGTGCGGATAGAAATCTTTGAGGCGTTGCGGGGAGAGCAGCAGGTCGTTCTCTCTGGCCGTACTCTCCGGCTGCAGTCGTGAGAGCTTGGTATTGAGCGCGATAGCCCGCAGCACGCGGTGTAGCTCATAATCATCAGGTTCAAGCAGGACGGCGCGCGTCGTCGCCACCGGCGGCAATCCTAACTCACGTGACAATGCCAGGGCGCGGTGCATCTGGTGCCCGGGAGAGAGTTCAACAAACAGGTCCTTTGGGGAATTACGTCGCAGCAGCGATAAGAGCGTAGGATCGTCGGAGAGGACGATGAGTCCGCGACGGTACTTGAGCAGGCTTTCTCCCAGCTCGAAGTCACGACAGCAATGCAGGTCGGAGAGCAGGCGACAGAGATTGCTATAGCCCTCCTCGTTTTTAGCAAGGAGTACGGCGCGCTGAGTGCCGCTGAGCGCTTCGGCACCGATGATCGGGGCAAGACCCTGTGCCCTGGCGGTCTCCAGAAAGTGCGGGATGCCGTACAAGCCATTTCTGTCCGTGAGCGCGAGTCGCTTCATCCCCATGGCCCTGGTTGCAGCACAAATATCCGCCAGGGAGCGGACGCCCCATTGGGGAGAGAAGGAGGAATGGACGTGTAGGTGAGTAAACTCGCTCATGCGACAAAGGTCCGCCCCCAGCGGACCGAGGTCATCCCGTGTTTGCTGCGCAGACCATCCAGAGCCGCCTGCAATGCGGACTGCCGGGGAGATACCTCGTCAGGGTCGGCAAACAGGTTCAGCTGTTGCTTATCGGACCTGAACCTGGAACAGACCAGTTTCAGTCCCTTCACACGGACCCGTCTCTGGCAGACCTTCTGGAACAGTTTTTCAGCGATCTCGAAAAGAAACAGATCATGATTTTGAGCTGCCGGCAGCATCGATGCACGTTGTTCAGAGACACCGTCGGCATAGTTTAGGGTCAGGGAGATGCGCCCTGCCCCCTTGCCCATTCGTCGTAGCTTCAGACCGCACCCCTCGACCAGGCGACACAACTCGGCCAGCAGGATCTGATCGTCATTCTCCTCTACCGCCAGGAAAGCTTCTTCGATCACCTCAGGCGTGCATCTCGGCGGCTGGACTGGCGAAGGATCTAAGCCGCAGGCTCTCTGATGCAACAGCGGCGCGAAGGGACCGAAGGCAAGACGCAGCTGCGCGACGGAGAGTGCGGTTACCTCTTCCACCCGGCGCAGATTGAGATCCTGCATCAGGGTCAACTCGCGCGCCTGGCCGA
>JAAXQE010000031.1 GCA_012974425.1 Geopsychrobacter sp. | reverse complement strand
CCTGCTGATTCAGGAGTTGCTCCCCTTGCTCCGGCAGGTAGCGCAGGGCCGACTCCACCTGAGTGGCCCTTGGTACATTCACGCAGGCCGATAGGCTCAGCAGCAACAGCATGAAGGCAAAACGCCAGCGTCCCTTGATGCGACTGTTCCGTAATCTCATCATGGTTATTCAAACTCCAGTTTTTTATTAGGTTGGCACCTGAGGAGTCAGGGTGCAACCTAATGCTGTTTACAGCCAAAAACTCCTGTCACTTTAAACTAGACTAAACTAGACGGATTTGCCTTGTGAATATTAATATTTCGATATAGGTAGAACTGTTTTTCAATGTTAAAATATCACCTAAGAGCCAGTGATGAGATTTGAAAATGTAAATATTTGATGGCTGAGTTGGGCTCTGGATTTATTGATGATTTTGGATTTTACATCAGTTTTGTCGAGGTTGCCTTGAAGAAATCATTCTCCCTGTTTATCGCGTTTTTGCTTATGTCTGCTGGTTGGACAGGGGCTTTTCTGCTGGCGATTACCCCCTCTGTTAATCAGAATTACTGGCTGGCTCCTGCATTAACCATCGGCATGGCGATAGGTCTCTGCCTGCGCTTTGTGAATGGCCGCAAGACGGCTCTGGTCCTGGCGATGACAGCGGCAACCGGGCTGGCAACGCTAAACCTGTTCTTTCCCGACCGGCATATCTCTTTCAAATCGGTCCAGACTCTTTTTACTGGTGGACAGTCGCAACGGAATCAGCATCAACTCAGGGTTGATGAACGTTTTACGGCTCCTCCGTTCGATAAACCTCTGACCCTGATCTCTCCACTTTCTCTCGATCTGGCGCTCTTTACGCGCCTGCCCGGCGGGGTCGATGATTTCTGCTTTTCGGACGAGGCGACAATCTACGCCAGTTTGCCTGGCCTTGGGGCGGTCTATCGGGTTGCAATAAAACCGAGTGGAGTGACCGACAAGCCGGAGCTCTTCCTTTCTGGTCTCGATAACCCGACGGGACTCGCCTGTGATCCCGATCAACTTCTGGTTGCAGAGAGTTCACGCATCGCGGCTTACTCTTATCAGGGTGGACCGGCAAACCTTCTGGTTGACGGGTTGCCTGATGATGGAGGGGGGCTTGGCCATCGCTTGTTGCGAACCGCCGATGGGTTGGTGGTTTCGGTCGAATCGCGTTGCGATGCCTGTAGGGAGAAGGATCCGTTGCGGGCAACTCTTCAACTCTTGGATTTAAACGGAGAACTACAGCCGTATAGCAGCGGGCTGCGGAGTATCAGCGGACTGGCTTTCTCCTCGGCTGAGAAAACCCTCTGGGCCGGTGAAAGAAGCCGTCTCTTCCCTGCGCCGGGCTCTGCAGATGAAGTAAACCGCATTCTGCAAGGTAGGGATTACGGTTGGCCGCTGTGTAATCCTGGCTCGTCGCAGTCTACGCCGGACCATAGCTGTAAAGATGTCATGGGGGCCGAGGTATCGCTGCAGAACAGGGCAAACCCCGCAGGTTTGATGACGACCGAACCGCTGAATTATCCGTTGGTTTATCGCAACAGCCTGCTGATGGTTCTGCAGGGGGATGATGAGTATAAGATCGTGCCTGCCGTTGTGCGCCTGCAGATTGCCGACGGCAAACTCGGGGAGCCGGTGGCATTTCTGGGTGGTTGGGACGGTAAGACGGCGCGTCCGTCAGCAATTCATGCCGGGCCTGATGGTGCGGTTTTTATCGCCGATGAGATTAATGGCGCGATCTACCGGGCGGCATGGACGAATACCAGGTAGTTCATTTCCTGGAAATATACTGCAGCCTCACAAAAGCATCAGATAAGAATGATTTTGCGCTTGACAGTCGAGAGTCGATTTGGTACTTCAATGCGCACCCCAAACAGCGACATATCGGCCTCGTCGCCAAGTGGTAAGGCAGAGCTCTGCAAAAGCTCCATCACCAGTTCGAATCTGGTCGAGGCCTCCATAACAAATAAAAGCCAGCCTTTAACGGTTGGCTTTTTTTGTTCCAGCAGGCGTCTGGCGCAGCTGTTTGCTTCATGGCGAGAGCCTGTTTCATGATGTGCAACCCCTTGCCGGAAAAATCCCCATGGACATGTTCACCCCACAAATCCTGCTTTTAACCATCGGCTTCTCCGCTCTGGCCGGCCTGTTGGCTGGCCTCCTGGGGATTGGTGGCGGGGTTATCCTGGTGCCACTGTTTCTCTGGCTCTTCAACCTGGCCGGGTTTCCTGCCGATTTGCTGGTGCATACCGCCTTCGGCACGAGCCTCTGTATCATCGTGCCAACCGCCATCAGCAGCACTTTCGGTCACCGTAAGCGCGGCAATGTTGACTGGCATCAGGTTGTTTATCTGGCTGCCGGAGGTGCGCTGGGTGCCATCGTCGGCTCAAGCCTGGCGGCGCTGCTGACAGGTGAAATCCTGCACGCTGCCTTTGGAGGGATGCAGATTCTGGTGGGCCTGAAGCTGTTGTTTTTTCATCCGCGCCTGCCGCCAGAAGAGTTGCATCCACAGAAATCATCATTACTGCTGGTCGGTTTGGCGGGTGGGGTATTCTCGGCATTTTTCGGTGTTGGCGGAGGTGTTATCGCGGTTCCCCTGATGCTTATTGTTCTGCGTCTGCCGATCCATCTGGCGGTCGGTAATTCGAGCGCCCTCATCGTCGTATCGGCGCTGTTCGGCACCATCAGCTACGTGCTGTACGGTTTGGATAGGGCGGCAGTGCCGTTTTCCCTGGGGTATGTCAATCTGCTGGTTGCGGCGGTTGTCGCCCCTATAACCATGGTCTGTGCCCGGCTCGGCGTGCGCATTGCGTCTCGCATCAGTCAGGATAGAATGGTAAGGGTCTTCGCCATCCTCCTGATGCTGGTTGGTTTGAAGCTGATGATCTGAACTTCAGGGGATAGCTGGAGAGTCTCCTTTAAGAAAGGATTGCCGATGTTACGCAACCCCGCTGTTGCCGGGCAGTTTTATGCAGAAAACCCTGTCACCCTGAAAGATGAACTCGCTGGCTATCTGGCTGGAGGGGTGCATGATCGGCGCGCAACCGGGATCATGGTGCCGCATGCCGGTTACATCTATTCCGCCAGGATCGCCGCAGAGGCCTATAAGGCGGTCGAGATTCCGCAAACCGTCGTGCTCCTCGGTCCCGATCATCATGGGCTGGCTGGCTTTGCCTCCGTTTTTGCCACTGGAAGCTGGCAGACTCCATTGGGAGAAGTGCCGATTGCCGAGGACCTGGCTGCTCGGCTGCTTGCCGATTGCGACAGCCTGGAAGCGGACGAAATGGCGCATCGTTTCGAACATTCGATCGAGGTTCAGATCCCCTTTTTACAGATGTTGCGCGCCGATCTGCGTATTCTACCGATCTCCTTGGGACATGGCTCGCTCGAGAATTGGCAGCTACTCGGCCGACGCTTAGGCGAATCTCTTCAACAATGCTCAGAGCGGGTGTTGCTGGTTGCGAGCAGCGACATGAACCATTTTGCCTCGGCCGCTCATACCGAGCAGGTTGATCGTCTGGCGCTTGAGCAGCTGGAAAAATATGATCCGGCCGGACTCTACCGGCTGGTGCGTGAAAAGAATATCAGCATGTGCGGGGTGATCCCGGCCATCGTCATGCTTGAGGCTGCGGCTGTGATGGGAGCGACCTCCTGCCAATTGCTGCGCTATGCTCACTCTGGTCTGGTCAACGGGGATATGCAGTCGGTTGTTGGCTATGCGTCGCTGCTTGTCGAATGAAAAAGTTGTGATTGGCGGCAAAGGGCTTGATCCGCTCGATTCGCCTGCAGTATAAACAGCAGCTATTACTTAAAATGAACGGGGTGTTTAGCCCTTTTTTTTATTGGAACCAAGGAGCTTTATCTCATGTCTGACCTGCGTGTTCGCTTTGCCCCCAGCCCGACCGGTTATCTGCATATCGGTGGTGCCCGTACTGCACTGTTTAATTATCTGCTGGCTAAAAAAGAGCAGGGGACCTACCTGTTGCGGATCGAGGATACCGATGTTGAACGTTCAACCCAGGAGTCGGTCGATGCCATCCTCGATGCCATGACCTGGCTTGGACTCAGCTGCGATGAAGGTCCCTTCTATCAGACCGAGCGCTTTGATCTGTACCGGCAGAAAGTCCAGCTATTGTTGGATGAGGGGAAAGCCTATCGTTGTTATTGTAGCGCCGAAGAGCTTGACGCCAAGCGTGAACTGGCTTCCAAGGAGGGGCGCAAGCCCAAGTATGATGGCACCTGCCGCAAGCGGAGTGACCAGCCAGATGCTCCCTCTGTGGTGCGTTTTGAACTGCCAGACCCCGCTGGCGAGATCAGCTTTATTGATCGGATCAAGGGGACCATCACCGTACGCAACGAAGAACTCGATGATCTGATTATCCAGCGCAGCGATGGTACGCCGACCTACAATTTTGTCGTTGTAATAGACGATGCCGAGATGGGCATGACCCTGGTGATTCGTGGCGATGACCACCTGAACAATACCCCGCGTCAGATTCATCTGTATCGGGCCCTCGGTTATGCGGTGCCTGAATTCGCCCACGTGCCGATGATTCTGGGCAGTGACAAGAAGCGTCTCTCGAAACGGCATGGGGCGACCTCGGTGATGGCCTACCAGGAGCAGGGTTTTCTGCCTGAGGCGATGATTAATTATCTGGTCCGGCTCGGCTGGTCGCATGGCGATGAAGAGATCTTCTCGATGGAGGAGCTGATCGAGAAGTTTACGATCGATGCCGTTGGCCGCTCGGCTGGCGTGTTTAATCCGGAGAAACTGCTCTGGTTGAACAGTCATTACATCAAGAGTTACGACCCGGCAGCATTGGCCAAACTGCTATTGCCGTTTCTTGCGCAAAAGGGGATCGACCCGAGTGCTGGTCCTGACCTGACTGCGGTTGTTAAGGGGCTGCAGGAGCGCTCAACGACATTGGTGCAGATGGCCGATGGAGCCGCTTTTTACTATGCCGACCAGCCGGAATTTGATGAAAAGACCGCGGCCAAGTTTCTGCTCGAAGAGAATCGCACTCTTTTCACTGAATTGAAATCCGCTCTGGAGTCCTGTGAGGATTACACCGAGGCCCAGCTTGAGCCGGTCCTCAAGGCGGTTATCGAAAAACTGGGACTCAAGTTCGGCAAGGCTGCTCAGCCTCTGCGTGCCGCCCTGACGGGTGGGGCACCAAGCCCCGGAATCTATGAGCTGCTCGAAGTCCTGGGACGACAAAGGGTTGTCGTGCGGATCGAGAACGCACTTCAGCTTTTGAAATAGACATACGCCCTCTCTTTTTCACCCAAGGCCTTTCTGTTGCCGCAGAAGGGCCTTTTTTTTGGAATCAGGCTTGGCGAATACCTAGGCCTATTTTTTTTCGATTGATCATTTTGATAACGATTAATCCTTGCACCCATATCTGAACCTCGCTAAAGTCGACCCGGTTCGACTTTAGCGAGGTTCAGATGATGACAGGTAAACGAGAGCAAAAGAAAGAACAAACGCGCCAGGCGATTGTCGCCGCGGCGGTAGATCTGTTCAGCAGTAAGGGCTATGAGAAGACCAGTATCGAAGATCTGGCTAAGGCCGCCGGGATCGGCAAATCGACGGTTTATACCTACTTCAAGGCCAAGGAGGAGATCTTCCTCGCTTTTTTTGATGAGGAATTTGAATACAGCTTTTCCGCCCTGCATGAACACGTCGACCCCGATGCTCCCTTGATTAACCAGCTGCATACGCTCTTCATGTTGCAGTACGAGTTTGTGACAAAAAATCGTGAATTTGGCCGTATTCTGGTCCGTGAAACCCTCTTCCCAAAATCTGTTACCAGTCTTGCCAAGGAGAGTAATCAGAGATACCTCGATGCACTCGGGGAGATTTTGAATCGGGCAAAAGAGCGCGGCGAGATCCGACCCGAGTTCGATAACTTCTTCCTAGCTGCCCATTTCTTCATGATCTACCTCGGCTCTCTCTCCGGTCTTTATACCGGCTATATCACCACGACCGAAGAGGTCGAGATAGGTCTGATGACTCTGTTAAATCAGGCTCTGCAAGGAATCGCCTTATGAGATACCTCTGTTCCCTAAGTTTCGCCCTGCTGTTTTCTGCCCTGTTTTTGCTGCCTGTTCAGGCGGCCACGACTGAGCCGACCGTTCGACTGCAGTCGTTACTGCTGCTTGGTCTGACCGATAATCTGGGATTGCGGGCTGCGCGTCTTAGCGTACCGTCCTCCCGGGATCTGATCGCGGTCGAAGAGGCGGGTTTCGATGTTGAGCTGTTTGCCAGCACTGATTACCTGAGGAGTCGAGCCGCCTATGCGTCTAATCTCTCGCCAGAGACCAGTATTGATCTCGCGCAGGCTGCAGGGAGTGTTGGTCTGCGCAAGCATTTTGCGAGCGGCCTGGATGCCAGCCTGTCACTAACCAGTACCCGTAGCGATGATGATCTGCCTTCTGAGGCATTGAATCCGCGCAACCAAACCGGTCTGTCACTCGCCCTGACTCAGCCTCTCTTACGCAATGGCGGCAGGGCCAGCAATCTTTTGTCTTTGAACCTGGCAAAGGGGGAGAGCCGTCAAGCGGAATATTTTTTTTTACAGCAAGCACAGAACCTCGTGCTCGGCATCGAAATCGGTTACTACGATCTGTTGCTGGCGCGCAATACCGAGGTGCTGCGTCAGGACTCCTGGCAGTTAGCAAAGGAGTTGCGTGAGGGGAATCAGCGAAAACTGGATGCCGGGGTTATCCCGATATCTGAGCTCCACGAATCTGAAACCGCTGTGGCCGGTCGTCAGCTTGAATATGTCGTCGCGCAACAACAGCGTGAGGTACAGGCGCATCGTTTGAGCGCTCTTTTGCAGAGCAGCTTGCCGCAGGCGCTGACAGATCCGCCCGCGGATAGCATTGTATCTGCCGAACTCGTCCTGCCACAAAATGCCTATGCGCTAAATGTTGATGATGCCTTGCAGAGTGCCGAGCAGAGCCGCCCGGATTTATTGATTGCCGCAATCGACATTGAAAACTCTGAACTGCGTGTGGCGGTGGCGCAAAGCAGAATAAAACCGCAACTCGATCTCGATCTCCAGCTGAGTGCAAACGGGCTTTCTGGCAGTGAACGTTCAGCGTCGACCAGTCCGTATCGGGGAGATTGGTCTGATTCTCTCTCATCAATGACAGCTGCCGATGGCTACCAATGGGGTGCCGGTTTGCGTTTCAGTTATCCACTGGGGAATCGCGGCCTAAAGGCCGGCGCCAGGTTAGCGGACTCCCAACGCCAGCAGGCCCAACTCTCTCTGCGGGATTTGCTGATCCGGGTCGATGCCGAACTGCGCGAACGCCTGACCCAGGTGGAGCGGCTCGGGCAGTTGGTTGAGATCGCAACCCGCTTTCAGGACCTTGCCTCGCTCAGCTACACCCAGGAGACGCGCAGGCTCGATGAAGGGCTCTCTGACAGCTTCAGGGTATTAAGCTTTCAGGCGAAAATGATCGCGGCCAGAATCTCGCGGATAACCGCTCTGGTTGAATTTAATAAAAGTCTTGCCAGCCTCAGTTACGCGATGGGAACCAATCTGTTGCGGCATGGCATCGTGGCAAATTTGTCGGCGAAGGAGATCCGTTTTGAAGAGTACTAGTGTTCTGTTGGGTTGTCTTACCCTGTTTTTGATTCTGTTGGGCTGCAGTTCCGAAGAGCAACAGGCCGCCGCAGAGGTTGCACCGCAGAAATTGATTCGCGTGCAGACTTTGCACGCGGCCTTCAGTGACCTGCAAGAGGAGTTCACGCTGCCCGGTTCTCTGGAGGCCTGGCAGGATCTGCTCCAAGCGGCTGAAGTCGCCGGACCGGTCGAGTGGGTTGGCCCCGATGAGGGGGATAAGGTCAGGCCTGGCGAAGAGCTTGTGCGCATCGACAGCCTGGCTCTGCAGGCGGCTCGCGACAGTGCGCTGTCAAATTTCCAACTGTGTAAAAAGACCCTGGAGCGGCAGAAGCGCCTGGTCGAAGAGCAACTGGTCAGTACCCAGGAGTATGAGGTTGCGTCCAGCGCTCTGGAGATGGCATCTGCAAGCCTGCGTAGCGCCGAGATAATGCTGGCTAAGGGGAGTTTGAAAGCGACCCTCGATGGTTTGCTTGAGGAGCGCTATGTCGAGGCGGGCGAATATGTCAAAGTTGGTGCTCCCTTGGTCCGTGTGGTGCAAATCGACCAGTTGAAGGTCAATGTCGATGTGCCTGAAAAAGACGTGCAATTCTTACACAAGGGGGACCGGATCAAGGTCGTCAGCGCTGAGATCAGCGGTCTTGAGCATTTGGCCATCCAGGCTGAGATTACCCATATCGCTTATGTTGCCGATCCGGTTACGCGGACCTATCGGGTGCGCTTGAAGGTCGATAATAGGGGTGGTGGTTTGCGCCCGGGCATGATCCTCAGGGCCCATTTCGTCAGGCGTTCGTTTGATAATGTCCTGACGGTCCCACTCTACGCCGTTGTCGACCGGGAGGGTGAAAAGTATCTCTTTGTCAAGGATGGTGCTTTCGTTCGCCGTCAGGCGGTCAGGCTGGATGGGGTTGTCGGCGGCGCGGTCATGGTTGCGGCGGGTCTTTCAGAGGGTGCAGAGGTTGTGATCAAGGGCCAACAATTGCTGAATGATGGCGACCAGGTGGAAGTAGAGGAGTAAGACCATGCTGATTACGGACGTCTCTGTCAGCCGTCGCAGCACGGTTTATGCGCTGATGCTGATCATCCTGTGTGCGGGTATTTTCAGTTATTTGACCCTGCCGCGTGAAGCCGATCCCGATATAACCATCCCCTATGTGCTGGTTGTCACGGCCTATGAGGGCGTGGCTCCCGCAGATATCGAAACCCTGATTACCCGCCCGATCGAGCGTAAGTTGAAAGGGTTGAAGGACGTCGAGGAGTTACGTTCGGTGAGCGCCGAGGGCTCCTCGATGGTGACGATTAAATTCGATCCTTCGGTGAATATCGACGATGCCCTGCAGTGGGTGCGCGATAAGGTCGATCAGGCCAAGGGGGATCTGCCCGATGACCTCGAGAATGATCCATCGATTCAAGAGATCAACCTCTCGGAGTTTCCGATTCTCAAGGTCGCCATATCGGGTGCTTACGCTGAGACCGTGCTCAAGAAGATCGGTGAGAAGCTCGAAGAGCGGATTGAGGAGATCTCCGGGGTTCTCGATGTTGTCCTGACCGGCGGTCGTGAGCGTGAAATCCGGGTTGAATTCGATCCCGACCGCATGGCGGCCTACCGGCTTTCATTTGCTGAAATACTCCAGGCGATCAAGAGCGAGAACGTCAATATCCCCGGCGGGAGTATCGATATCGGGGCCGGCAAATACCTGTTGCGCGTGCCTGGTGAATTTACCGATCCGGCGCAGATCGACAACCTGGTGCTGACCGTCCGTAACGGTAAGCCGATCTATTTCAAGGATGTCTCGAACATCACCGATGCCTTTGAGGACCGGCTGAATCTGGCGCGGATCGATGGTCGCCAGAGTGTAACCCTGGAGATCAAGAAGAGAACCGGTGAAAATATTATTGCGATCGCCGATCAGGTGTTTGCCTTGTTGCAGTACGCGAAACCCTTACTCCCGGAGGGCGTAGAGCTCTCGGTGACCTTCAATAAGTCGAAAGAGATTCGGCGCATGGTCGCTGAGCTTGAAAATAATATCATTACCGGCCTGATCCTGGTGGTGAGCGTGCTCTTTCTGTTTCTGGGCCTCAGAAATTCATTCTTTGTCGCCTTGGCAATTCCATTCTCGATGCTGATCTCCTTTACCATCCTTCAGGCCATGGGGATGACGCTGAATATCGTGGTGCTGTTCAGCCTGATCCTGGCGTTGGGGATGCTGGTCGATAATGCGATCGTCATCGTCGAGAACATCTACCGCCATATGCAGGAAGGCAAGAGTCGTTTTGCCGCAGCGCGCTCTGCAACGCGTGAGGTTGGCTGGCCGGTCATCAGTTCGACCGCGACGACCCTGTGTGCTTTCTTCCCGATGATCTTCTGGCCCGGGATCATGGGCGAATATATGAAGTTCTTGCCCCTGACCCTGATCGTGACGCTCTCGGCCTCGCTCTTTGTGGCCCTGGTTATCAATCCGGTTATCTGTGCATCCTTCATGACCCTGGGAAAGAAGAGAGGGGAAGAGGAGTTAAAGCAGGGAGCCATATTGAACAGCTATCAGGCCAGCCTGGAATATGCGCTGGATCACAGACTAAAGGTCTTATTCCTGGCCTGTGGTTTGTTGATCGGAATCTCCTTTTGCTATGGCCTGCTCGGACATGGAGTCGAACTCTTTCCGGAGACCGACCCGAATCGTGCCTTTGTTAATCTCAAGGCGCCAGCCGGGACCAATCTCGAGGCTTCGAATGAATTGACCCGCAAGGTAGAAGAAATTGCCTCCAAAGAGGGTGACCTGCGCTACGTAATAGCCGAAGTAGGGGTAGGGGATAACAGTGCCAGCGGCGCAAGTTCCGGTTCCTTATCCCATCAGAGTCGCGTCAGCCTCGATTTTAAGGATGTGCAGGCGCGTAAAGAGCGGTCACCGGTCGTTCTGGGGCGGATCCGTCAAGCGGTTGAGAAGATTGCCGGCGCTGAGATTAAGGTCGAAAAGGAGAATATGGGCCCACCCACCGGGCCGCCGGTCAGCATCGAACTGAGTGGGGAGTCTGTTGAGGTTCTGCAGGATCTGCTCACCCACGCGCGTGAACTCATTCGCGACATCCCCGGCCTGGTCGATCTTAAGGATGATCTGGCGAAGGCTAATCCAGAGATTCGCGTGCTTGTTGACCGCGAGAAGGCTTCATTGCTCGGGTTGTCTACCGCAACTATCTCGCGGACCGTAAAGGCGGCGATCAGCGGCGACAAGCTCGGCGTTTATCGCGAAGGCAAGGATGAGTACGACATCGTCGCGCGTCTGCCGGAGGGACGACGCCAGAGCTTTGCCGATATTGAGAATCTCTTGGTCCCCTCGGCTCTGGGGGATCCGGTCCCCTTATCGACCGTAGCTCAGGTTGAATTTGGCGTCGGTTTCGGCTCTATCCGCCATCTGGAGCAGAAGCGGGTCGTCACCCTGAGTGCGAATACCTTTAACCGCAACAGCAATGAAGTGCTGGCCGAGGTTCAGCAGAATCTGCAAGGCCTGAACCTGCCTGCGGGTTATCGGCTCGATTTTTCCGGTGAGCAGGAAGAGCAGCAGAAGGCCTCGGCATTTCTCTCCAAGGCGTTCCTCTCGGCGATCGGCTTGATCGCGCTGGTTTTGATCAGTCAGTTCAATTCGGTTTTGAAATCGTTGATTGTTCTGAGTTCGGTCGTTTTGAGCCTGACGGGTGTTTTTCTGGGACTGATCATTACCGCAACGCCTTTTGGCATCATTATGACCGGAATCGGGGTGATTTCCCTCGCCGGGGTTGTGGTCAATAACGCTATCGTGTTGATCGACTATATAACTCAGCTTGAAGCACAGGGGATGCCTCTGCGTCAGGCCCTTGTCCGCGCCGGAGTTGTGCGTTTCCGCCCGGTCATGTTGACGGCGATGACAACAATTCTCGGACTTCTACCGATGGCCGTCGGCATCAATTTCGATTTTCGTAGCTTCAGCTTTGAAGTCGGTGGCGAATCGGCTCAGTGGTGGGGTCCGATGGCCGTTGCGGTCATCTTCGGCCTGGCTTTTGCCACCGTTTTGACATTGGTTGTTGTGCCGGTTCTCTATTCCTTGCTGATGCAGATGAGGGATCGTTGCTGGAAGACAGCTGAAGACTTGGAAGATTAGAACCCTTTGACATTTTCTCGTGCCATGTTTTGTTATACTGACTGGTATCTGTGGGGGAGAAAATGTACATATTTCTATTATTCATCGTTCTGTTGGTCTCGGCGTCTCCGGCGCAGGCGGATGAGTTTGTCTTGAATCCTGACGGATTTGTTACTGATTTAAGCTCGGGGCTTGTCTGGCAGGGGAGCAGTTCCAGGACTCTGTCAGGTCATGACGCCGCTGATTACTGTAATCAGATCGATACTAAAGGGTTCTACCGTTGGCGTTTGCCGAACCGAACCGAACTTGCAAGCCTTGATGCCAGTCTGCAGTCGCAGGTCCCGGCAGTCTATTGGGCCAGCGCTGATCTCACTGCGAATAAGGGAGTCTACTGCTTTGGGGATGGGGCATTTTTCGAAGCCCTCGATATTGAGCTGCCAGCTCTGGTTCGTTGCGTGAGTGAAGATCTCTCGGCTCCAGTAATAGCAGCGCTGAATGCCTGGGCCGAGTCGTGGCAGAATGGAGACGTAGAGGCATATCTCTCTTCTTATGTCAGGGGCTACCAGCCACAGAGCGATATCGATCATTCGGTGTGGGAGGCACAGCGCAGGCAGCGGCTCTCCAGTGCGGTAGCCATTTCGATTGAATTGCAAACAGAAGAGATCAACCCGCGGGATAAGCAACGGGTAGAAGTTGTCCTTTTGCAGGACTATCGGTCACGGCATTATCAGGACCGGGTACGCAAACGTCTGCTTCTGAAATATCAGCAGGGGAGATGGCTTATTGCCAAAGAGGAGCAACTGACAAGCCTGCCTCAGCAGACTTTCTCGGCAACTAAAATTTATTCTCGATAAAAATCATTCTTTTTTCTTGACCGACCGTTGTTTCTTAGATATAAAAACCCTCGTTCTTGGGGCGTCGCCAAGCGGTAAGGCACCAGATTTTGATTCTGGCATTCGTAGGTTCGATCCCTACCGCCCCAGCCATTAGAACTAGAGCTCTTATGCTCTTTAAGATAATACGCTTTCCTGAGGGATTGCGGTAAGGGATGGAGAGTTTCTCCATCCCTTTTTTTATGCACTAAAAGATTAAAATTATCTACTGAATCCCTTGCCTTAGACTCTTTTTTTGTTTAAACTTCATTAGCGCAATATTAGTAGTTTTCTACTGCCACGTAGATCTAGGAGGCTCAGAATGCCAGTACCCAAACCAATTCGCTCCGATTTTACTACCGGTTTTCAAATAAAATTTATTCTTGCAATAGCGCTCGGCGCGCTGTTGACAACCCTTGCGATCTATTACTATTTGGATCAGGGCCTGGGAACAAATTATTTTGATGCACTTGCGACCCTTGCTACAGTTGACGCCGCTTTAACCTCGTCCCTGGTCATCACCTTTTGCCTGCAGCTTTTTCTGGTCTTCATTCTGACGATTGGATTAACCCTGTTTGTGAGTCACAAGATTGCTGGCCCGGTCTTCCGCTACGAGGCCAGTCTGGAAAAAATTCTTGAAGGTGATCTGCGCATAGATGTTCGGACGCGTGATGGTGATCAATTAAAATCGATGATCGACGGCATGAATTGTTGGCAGGACTCCCTGCGTACAATTTATTCTCAGGCCAATCAGCTTGAGCGTGAACTTCTCTCACAGCTAAGCAGGGCAGATACTCAGTCGGCACATGAAACTTCAGAATTGAAAGCTGCTGTCGATAAGATGTCCCGAGTCTTGGCATTTGAGTCTGATGCTCTGAAGGGGGGACCATGAATAAGCTACTGGCAATTGCTTGTGTTGTCTCTGCAGCAACCCTGTTGCTGATGTCAGGCGTTCTTTCGGCCCGCCCGAATGAGGCCCACGATTTTTCAGGGAAATGCGAAACCTGTCACCTGACAAGCCCGAGTAAGGGGAACAAGAATATATTCACAATGGACATCGATACCCTCTGTATCGAATGTCATGAGTTGGCGGTGAAAAATTCGCACCCGACCAAGATGTTGCCGAGCATGAACGTGCCCGGTTATTATTATCTCGATTGGCAGGGGCGGGTAAATTGTGCAACCTGCCATAATCCACACGATAAAGATTCCAAGACGATGTTGCGTTCAAAAGCTCGCGGACGCAGCTTCTGTGAGACCTGCCATCAGGGGGGGATCTTGCAGGGGCGCCATGTCGCAGCTTCGAGTGTGGCTCACACCAAAAACTGGACTCCTCCTACTTCAGGTTCTTTTGGCCAGATTCTGGACCGTGTCAGTCTTGAGTGTCTGGTGTGCCATGAGGGTTCTGTCGGTCCGGTTGCTGAGGTACAGATCGGCACTCGCTCGGCAAGCCAGGGGTTGTCTTACGCAGGTCCAGGTTTCAGTCACCCTATCGGCATCGACTATGCCAAGGCTGCCGCCCGCGACAGGCAATTGCGCCCGTTCGATGATCTCTCGACTCTAGTTTCTCTCTACGAGGGGAAGGTTGGGTGCGGTTCCTGTCATAATCAGTTTTCGCATGAAGGAGATATGCTGGTTTTCAGTAATCGCGGCAGTGCACTTTGTTTGGAATGTCATGTTAAATAATCGGTCTATCTCTTGATTTGGAGGATACCTAGATGGGACGTCCTAGCTTCAGACGGCGTAAGTTTTTTATTAAAAAGGAATTTCAAGGGAAGTTTATTGCGATATATACCATTGGTGTAATCGCCCTCGCGGGAATCACCACGCTGGTTTTGAATGACTGGTTGCACAGGGTAGTCGACGAGCAACTCTACAGCTCGCATATGAAGGTCCAGCGCACCGGTGAGCTTTTTCTCGCTCCGTTGATCCAGACGAACCTTTACGCAATGCTATCTGTCAGTTTGTTGATTCTGATCTTTTCGGTTGTGGTCTTTAGGCGCTTGAATAATCATTTCTCGCGTATGGACCTGGCCTTTAATGCGATGGCTGGCGGGGATTATAAGAGTTACGTCCCACCATCCAGTCGGTTTGAAGAGATAAACTCGATGATTGATCTGGTGCGTAAAAGCCAGGACAGCTACAGTGGGAAGACCGTTGAATTGCGCGAAATTACCAGGGAGATCGAAGCAGTGGTAGCGACGGATTGCTCCCCGGAGCAGCTTAGGGCATTGCATGAACGCCTTTCCCTGGCCATAAGGCGTGTCCAGCTACCCGAGCCCTTATAGTTATTTCAAATGCGAATATTGCGAAGAAAGGGCCTTGCCGACTGCAGGGCCCTTTCTTTTGATTTGCGTCAGTAATAATCTTTCGGTTACATTCTCTGCGCATTGTAACTTTCTGGAGTAAATAGATGAACAACATAGAGAAACCGCTGGACCCCCAGTATCAATTCTATATCCCGCCTGCCGGGCGCGTCGTGACGACTGGGGCCGATGAGCATGAGGTGCTCCTGCCGCAAATCCCCCTGCCGCTCGATGTAACGGCTGAGCCTGACACTGAACCATCAGGCAAACAGTTGGGGGTCTGCCTGTATAACTATTTGCGGCGCTTTC
Source organism: Geopsychrobacter sp. (assembly GCA_012974425.1). Classification (GTDB taxonomy): domain Bacteria; phylum Desulfobacterota; class Desulfuromonadia; order Desulfuromonadales; family Geopsychrobacteraceae; genus Geopsychrobacter. Next base: position 9,875 of record JAAXQE010000031.1, on the reverse strand, counting down.
CCGACTGCCCACGCTGTGAGGAATATGCACAGCTGTTACAGCAGGCATTCCCCTACTATCTGACCGATATTGGTTCACAAATCATTATGCTCGAGGCCAAGGATGTCGATGGCCCATACATCCGGCGTAAGATTAGTTACCTGAAGATTCTTGCCCTGATCAGCCCGAAGAACCCGCAACTGTTACAGAAGTTGGGAATTGCTTTTTTTGAATTGGGAATGATTTATGTTGAATTGATTCATGTTCGTCGTGAGCTGAGTCATGCCATGACATTCTTGCACCGTTCGGTCAGACTCGCCCCACAGGATACAACTACCTTGAATGTGCTGGGGCAGATCAGCTATCTAATGGGTGACTATCCGGCCGTCCTGCGCTACTGGCAGGGAGTTGTCGATCAGATCGGTGATTGTCCCGCAAAACAATCCCTGCAGCAGCGTATCGAGCGCATATCTGCGGGTGGACATCCTCCGCAGCCGTTGATCAATGATCTCGAAGCGATTGGGATCGCCGCGGAACATTATTCTGCGCATGAATTTGATGCTGCTGCTGAGATAATGAATCGCCTTGAAGAGGAGGCAGTCATCCCAGAGGAACTCCCCAGTCCCGAATTTTTCTATTTTCTGGCCCTTTGTCGTGAGAAGACAGAAGAATTTGCCGCGGCTTTTGAGGGGTATGAGAAGGCCCTGCGGATCGATCCGGATCATCAGGCCTCGCTTGATGCCATTGAGAGAATAACCACAGAGATGAGCAATTAATTCAGACTGTTCTTGCGTGTTGACATGTTGCTGTAATCGCAGTATATCAGGCGTGGTAAGACCTTTTCACACCTTCAATTTCGAAGGTCTAATCTGGAGGAATCATGAACCCACTAGCTACAGAACTGAACGAACAGCTCGAAAAGAACAATCCTCATGTTCTGGCGATGCTTTCCGACCTTGGGCGTAATCTCTTCTTTCCGAAGGGAATCCTCAGCCAGTCTGCCGAGGCCAAAGAGAAAGCGCATAAGTTCAACGCGACTATCGGTACCGCGACAGAAAACGGTGGCCCGATGTTTCTTCAGTGTATTCAGGATAAACTTTCTGCGTTTAATCCGGCAGATATCTATCCCTATGCACCGCCTGCAGGTAAGCCGCAGTTACGTCAACTCTGGCGTGAAAAAATGCTCTCTGAGAACCCCTCGCAGCAAGATAAGCATTTCGGTGTGCCGATTGTCACCAACGCACTGACTCATGGCCTGTCGATTATTGCCGATCTCTTTGTTGACGAAGGGGATCATCTGGTCCTGCCGGATATGCTGTGGGGCAACTACAATCTGACCTTTGCCACTCGTCGCAAGGCCGAGGTGCGTAAATTCAACACGTTTACCGAGGCCGGTGGCTTTGATGTTGAAGCCTTCAAGGCCTGCCTGAAGAAGACCGCCGATGAAAAAGGCAAGGCGGTTGTCATTCTGAATTTCCCGAACAACCCAAGTGGTTACACCCCCACGGTTGCCGAAGGTGACGCCCTGGTCGCTGCGATCAAGGAGCAGGCCGAGGCGGGGTGTAATATCGTCGCGGTGACCGATGATGCCTATTTCGGTCTCTTCTTTGAAGATACTCTTCAGGAGTCTCTGTTTGGCAAACTAGCCAACATGCACCCGCGGGTTTTCTCGATCAAGCTCGATGGTGCCACCAAGGAGGAATTTGTCTGGGGTTTCCGGACCGGATTTATCACCTTCGCCGACGGTAATTCCGCTGAGAATGAGCCGGTCCTGACTGCAATCGAGAAGAAGGCGCTCGGCATCATTCGTGGGACCATCTCGAACTGCCCGCACCCCTCACAGACCTTCGTCATCGAAGCGCTCAAGTCGCCGGATTTCGTGGCGCAGAAGCAGCAGAAATTTGAGATTATGAAGGGCCGGGCGCTCAAGGTTAAAGAGGTTTTGAATAATGACCGCTTTGCCGATTCCTGGAGCTACTATCCCTTCAACTCTGGCTACTTCATGTGTCTCAAGCTGAACCGGGTTGATGCTGAGCAGTTACGCGTTCACCTGCTCGACAAATATGGGGTCGGTGCCATCTCGATCGGCAAGACAGATCTGCGTATCGCCTTCTCCTGTATTGCCGAAGAGGATATCGCTGAACTGTTCGATCTGATTCATCAGGCGGAATGCGACCTGGCCTGATCGACAGATACTGATAAAAAGAAAAAACGGCCTACCTTTATTGAGGTAGGCCGTTTTTTTATTCCCTGCTATGCTCACAACTATGAAACTCACTAACTCAATCAGCGCAAATCTTGGGCAGGACGTTGCAAGTTTGCTCTTGCAATTACAGCAAATAATCACTGCTGTGCACGGAGAGGCCTGGCTGGTTGGCGGAACCATCCGTGATCTGCTAGATGGACAATCTCCCGGTGATTTTGATTTTGCTTTTGCCGGTGATCTGACCCCACAGGTGAAGCGTTGGGCAAAACAACAGGGTGGCCATTGGTTCTGGCTTGACAAAACCCGCAATCAGAGTCGAGTGCTTTTTTCTGCCCGGAGGCTGCAGTTTGATTTTGCCCCACTCAGGGCTGAAGGTATTGCTGCTGATCTCAGCTTGCGTGATTTCACCATCAATGCGATGGCCTTAGAATTCAAGAACTTCCCACAAACAGATCTCAGGCTTATCGACCCGCTGAACGGCAGGCAGGATCTTGAAGATAATATCCTGCGAAGCTGTGGTCCCGGTGTGTTGCGTGATGATCCTCTGCGCACCTTGAAGGGGATCAGACATCACGCCTTGCGTGGTTGGTGTGTAGACTCCCAGACGCTAACTCTGATGGCCGAATCGGCAGCGCGACTTACCTCTATCGCAGGAGAGCGTCTCAGGAACGAGCTGGGTCAAATTCTGGGGGGAGGCTGTTTCTCCTCGGCGGTGGAGTTAATGGATGAGACAACTGTTCTCGATAATCTTTTCCCGGGTATCGAAAAGAATGGTTTGCCGCAGAGTTTGGCTTCTCTGAGAGCACGTCTTGACCAGATGGAGAGCATATCGGTCTTTTCTGCAGTTCTCGGCCAAACAATCGAAGCGGGTTTGACGCGCAGATCCCTGTTGCTGCTGGGAGAGCTTTTGCGGCGGCTCCAGCCATCCTCAAGGGTTGTTGAGATCTGCCAGCGCTTGCGCTTCTCGGTGGCGAGCCGTTCAGTTTTGCAGTCTCTGCATGGACCACTGATCTTACTTGATGTTTTTAATGATTCAGACACTGCGCGCATAGCCGCGCTAAAGCTTGAATCCCTGGAGCGCAATTGTCAGGAGTTGATGTTGTTTGCATTAGCCAGACAGATGAGTGATAACCGTGACCTGTTGCTGGCACGCGTTCTGGATTCCTATCGGCAGCAGGTGGCGGGAGGGCGTATTGCTGATTTGTTAGATGGAAGTGAAATTATCAGTCTTACCGGTGTGCCTGCGGGACAGCTGATCGGTTACTGGCAAAAACGAATTAAAGCCGCTGAAATTGCTGGCGAAATTTCCAGTAAGCTCTCTGCGCAAAACTGGCTAAAACAACAATTTTCCGATTGACAAAATGGTGGGGCTCTTCATATACTGCCGCTTCATTCAAGCGGGAATAACTCAGTGGTAGAGTGCAACCTTCCCAAGGTTGAGGTCGCGAGTTCGAATCTCGTTTCCCGCTCCAAGAAATTCAAAGGGTTAGGCTATTAAAGCCTAACCCTTTTTTTAGTATGACTTAGCCTCCCCCCGTTGGAAGGGAAGTTGGTCCAAGAGGTTAGAGTCTGTCTCCGGATCTTCAGCGAACAATGCCTCTCTACCCCTCTCCCCAGACCAAATTGCGCGAAATCCAACCGATCCGCCTACTCTCATGCTCAACCTTCAACCAATCGTCTTTTCGATCCAACACCTTAAAAGCAACCCCACGATTAGCGCGGAACAGTAGATCATGCCCCGTTCCCGGACCCTTGCGAACATTGCCACTACTGACCTTGACCACAACGGCTTGCCCTGGTTCGAGATCAGCCTTATTAACCCAGCCTTCACGCCCCACAAAATCACTTACCTTATAATATTCCCCATCCTCCTCGATCAGGCTCAATGGATAGTTCTGCGGCACCACCAAAACCACCTGAGCGATGTATGGATTTGAAGAATCACGGATTTCTACGGATTTATTTCTAACCGACAAAATATCCGCAGAGGCAAAGGTCGCAACGATAAGGACCAACAGGATAGCAACGGCAAACTTCATAGCGCCCCCTTTCAGTGGCAAAATTCGCTTTATTTTTCCAAACCACATCTAATTACTGACCCCTTCCGTAGCTGAGGGTTGCGTATTCTGATAAGCAGAGATACGCCTTAAATAATCGAGATTTTTCGCCGCTTTCACGTAATAACTAGGGCTCAACTCCAATGCTTTGACAAAAGCAGCTTCAGCCCTCTGCCACCGGTTTTGCACCATATAGATATAACCAGCATTGTTATACGCCCCGGCCTGACCGATACTGTTTTCAAACAGGGACAAACCTCGCCCCTCATCTCCGTTCAATATGTAGGCGGCGGCAAGATTGTTCTTGATCAGCCGATCTTCGGGTCTCAACCTTGACCCCGTCAAAAAAGCATCGATCGCCTGCGGATAAGCTCCCTGAATCAAATAGTGGAACCCCAGGTTATTAAAGGATGATGGATTCATCGGCCGCAACTCCGCCACCCTGAGGTAGAACTCTTCTGCCTGGGCACTCTGCTCCAAGCTGTCATGACAGATGGCCATTTCCGTCAAGACATCAGGATTATCTGGCGTCAGGTGCCGAGCCAGTTGCAAATAGTTGCCAGCCTCAGCACAGTCACCTTCTAACCGGTAAACCTTGCCGAGCCCAAACAGGGCCGATGGGTCATCTGGACTCAGCTTAAGTACCTCCGCAAAAGCGGTTTTCGCCTTTCCCCATTGATTTTTTTGCACAAACAGCTCGCCCAAAAGTTGATAGAGCTCGATATTACCTGGCGCCTTAGTCAAAGCCTTAAACAAGTGCAGTTGGGCCAAGGGCAAGTTTTGCTGTTCCAAATAGGTCCGCCCCTTATCAAGTAAAACCTCCACGGGAAGATTTTCCAACCTTTTAGCGGTATCAACCTCGGCCGTTTTTTTCTCAAGTCCGGGTTGAGCAGCCACTATCCTGGTTCGCGGGGCGCAGCCACTCATCAAGAGCAAACCAATCGCAGCGGACAGTAAGATAAACACCTGCAAAGTCAGATAACGCATGCTCAAACTCCCTCTAGGTAAATGAACAACCCTACCCGGCGCTGCCCAACACCGGCAGCAGAACCTTCATAATTTTCAGGCCCGCAGGTCCCAGTATTACCACCAGGATTGCCGGGAAAATAAACAGGATCAACGGCAAGGTCAGCTTGATCGCCGTCTTGGCGGCCCTCTCCTCGGCGACCTGCCGCCGTTTAACGCGCATAGCATCCGCATGCACCCGTAGGGCCCTGGCCATACTGGTTCCGAAGCGAGTGGTCTGTACCAGCATCGTCATCAGGTTCTGTACTTCAGGGATGCCGGTTCTCAAGCTCATATTCTTCAGGCTTTCGCTCCGTGGCCGTCCCGCGCGGATTTCCCGGTTCACCGTATGGAATTCATCACTCAAATCACTGCTCAAAGAGCGAAGCTCATCGCCGACCCGCTTGAATGTCATATCGAGTCCCAAGCCGGATTCAACACAGATAACCATCAGGTCCAGGGCGTCGGGTAGTGCTCTTAAAATCCCCTGCTGCCGTTTCTGAATGATGACACTCAAAACTATCGCAGGGATAAAATAACCGGCAATTGCCAACCCCAGGCAGGTCAGGAGGATTTGCGGGGTGAAATGAAAAAACATGCCACGCAGCAGAAATAGCCCTGGCAGCAGACATGCCAAGACAAGTTTAAGGGCAAAATAGATTCGATAGCTTTTCTGTGAGCGGAACCCAGCCTGCAGCAGTCGGGTTCGAGCTCGCCGCCGGTCTTCGGCGCTACTCGGCGAGAGGACGCTATGCAGAGGCGTGGCAACCTTGGCAACCACCCCCCGATCTTCTCCCTCAAGCAGTTTCATCTTCTTTGCCAGGGCCACCGGAGCATTCTGCAGAAGCAACCCGATCAGTCTTTTGGATGCCGGGTTGCGGCGCAGAAAAATCAACAACAACACACCGACAAACAGGACGACGGAAAAGAACACCGCCAGTTGAATCAGTATGACTTCACTACTGCCGAAGTTTCGATTGATGAAATTCAATATATTTGCCATAGCTCGCCCCTACATCTCTATACGGATTATTCTGCGGATCATGATAACGCCTAAAATCATCAGGGTAATCGCCCCGGCCAGCAATATCTGGCCTTCTTTTTCGATCCAGAGCATCGAGATATAATTGTAGTTCAGAAAGTAGATGATGAAAAACATCGCGATCGGCAGCAGGACCAATATCACTCCCGACACCTTCCCTTCGGCAGTGAGGGTGGCGACGTGCCGCTTGAATTTAACCCGCTCACGAATCAAGCTGCTGATGTTATCGAGAATTTCTGCAATATTTCCACCGGTCTCCTTCTGCACCAGGATAGCAATGGTAAAGTAGCGCAGATCCGGACTGGACACCCGGGCACAGAGGTTTTCCAGCGCCTCCTTGAGGGTCAGTCCCAGGCTAATTTCATCTACAACCGCGCTAAATTCAGCACCGAGGGGCTTGGGCATCTCCGCGGCGATCATTTCCAATCCGGAAGACAGCGCATGCCCCGAGCGCAGGGCCCGGCCCAGCAAATCGAGGGCCTCAGGCAGCTGATCGTGGAATTTGGCCAGAACCTTCCGTTCGGTAGAACGCAGCCAGAGTACTGGTGCTATCAAAAATATCCCCCCGAGCACCATCCCGCCGGCAGTTGAATGTAAATAGAAACCGAGCAACGTGCCAGCCATACCCAAGAGGGTGCAGAGCAGGATAAAACCTGTGGCAGAAATCGGCAATTCAGCCCTCAGCAACAATCGGTCAAGCCTGGCCAGGCGTGGCAACGAGAGGAAAAAAGCCTCCAGTGGACCGGCCTGGCTGAAAACCTTTTTGCGATAAAGGCTCAGCTTTTCATGGCCATGTTTGCCCCCTGCAGAGATAGAGAGCAGCCGCGTTTTCAATTTCCGTTTTTCCACCAGTTTGTTGCCCGTCCAAACCAGGTAGACGCTCTGGACGGTCAGGGTGACAAATAGAAAGATGGCTCCGTAAAGCAGTATGGTGAGCAGGTCCATAGTCTCTTATTCCTTCCTGCACAAAAGGGTCAGTCAGGGGAAAATAGCTCTTCCGCAAAGCTGATCCCGGCCAGTTCGAGCCTTTCCGCAAACCTGGGACGAATGCCTGTCGGCACAAATCGCCCCAGTACCTTGCCGTCCGCATCGAGGCCCTGCCGTTCGTAACGGAAAATCTCCTGCAGGGAGATGACTTCTCCCTCCATCCCCACCACCTCGATGACCGACAAGAGCTTGCGGGAGCCATCGGTCACGCGCGAGACCTGGATGATCAGATCGAGTGCCGAGGAGACCATGAAGCGCATCGCCTTTTCCGGCAGGTTGACACCGGTCATCAACAACATCGATTCCAATCGGGTCAAGGAATCGCGGGGGGAGTTGGAATGGATCGTGGTCAAAGAACCTTCATGGCCGGTATTCATCGCCTGCAACATGTCGAAGGCCTCGGTTCCACGTACCTCGCCGATGATGATCCGGTCCGGACGCATCCGCAGGCTGTTGCGCACCAGATCCCGTTGGGTTACCGATCCGGTCCCCTCAATATTGGCCGGTCGGGTTTCCAGGCGCACCACATGCTCCTGTTGCAACTGTAATTCTGCGGAATCCTCGATCGTAACGATCCGCTCATTTTCCGGGATGTAGCGCGACAGGACATTCAGCAGGGTCGTTTTGCCGGCACCGGTTCCTCCGGAGACCATGATATTCAACCGGGCCTTAACGCATTTAGCGAGGAAGGTCGCAATATCCGGCGTTAGAGCACCCAGTTGCACAAGGTTCTCCATCTCGAGAACCTTGCCGCCGAAACGCCGAATCGAAAGGATCGGACCATCGACCGCCAAGGGGGGGATAATGGCATTAACCCGGGAGCCATCGGGAAGTCTGGCATCGACCATCGGGGTCGATTCATCGATACGCCGTCCGACCTTGGAGACGATTCTATCGATGATATTCATCAAATGGGCATCATTGACGAACCTGGCATTGGTTTTTTTCAGGACGCCGCCACTCTCAACATAAACATCCTTATAGGTATTGCAGAGGATATCGGAGAATGAATCATCCCGGAGTAAGGGTTCCAGAGGTCCCAATCCGGTTAATTCATCCTTGACCTCAGTAATCAAGGATTGCCTCTCCTGATCGTTAAGCAGGGTACTTTTGTCGCGCAGGAAATCTTCAACGATCAGTTGGATCTCCTCACGGAGTTCTTCATCCGTCAACGTATCCAGCGCTTCCAGGTTCGCCTCTTCAATCAACTTGGCGTGGATCTGGTTTTTCAATTCGTAAAACTGATCATCTTTGGCAGAAGGTTCAGGAGCAGTTTCGACAACCTCGACGGGAAAGACCCTCTCAAGGGCAGGCGGTTGGTTTTTGCTGAATAGCGACTTAAGCATAAAACCTCCTAAATGGCCTTGCCGAAGACCCCTTTAATTCCACGGTAATCACCATTGACATTGGGGTTCTGTACTTTCTCGACAAAATCGAGCAGATTTCGAGAAAAAACAGCACCCGAATTTAGTTTAACCAAGGGAGTCCCACGATTGATTGAGGAGACGATTGGGGCGAAATCGTTAGGGAAAATCCAGTAAACGGTGCGATTGAGGCTTTTTTCCACCTCGGCGACGGAGAGGGTACTCCCCTTGATATAGCGATTGATCACCACAGAGATACGTGAGCGCGGAATCCCATTTTTTTCTATATGCTTGCAAAGCCGTGAAGCATTGCGGATAGCCGTCACTGACAGATCGGAGATGACAAAAATATGGTCTGAAAATTTTAACGCCTCAAGGGTACGGGCATCCAAGTGCATGGAAGGACAATCCAGAATGCAGTAATCGTAGAGTTTGCGGACCAGGCTCAATATCTGAGACACATGCTCGGCCTCGATATCATCGGCCTCGGCGGGGTTGAGGGGAGCTGCTAAAAAATCCAGGCCGGTCATGTGGCGGGTTATCGCACCACGAAACAGAGAGACATCAAGACGCTGGATATGCCGACACAGGTCGGCGATGGTCAATTCAGGCATCAGATCGAGCATCACCGAGGCATCGCCAGACTCCAGGCTCATGTCACACAGCGCCACAGTCCGATCCTGCTGCCGAACAAGCGCGGCGGCGCTGTTCACCGCAATAACCGAAGAACCCAACCCGCCTTTACTACTGATAAAGCTACAGACCTTGCCCTTGGTGACCTTGCCGGCGTTCATCCGCCTGATTCGGAACTCCTCGACAGCATCGATCAGGTTGTTGGCCTTGAGCGGATTGCTAATAAATTCACTGGCACCAGCCTTCATCAGTCGAACGATATTTTTCGGGCTGGTATCGGGAGATATGACAAAAAAGGCCGACTGGACGAACTGTTCCTTAAGCTTGAGCAGCCTGGTGACGATATCGCCGCCGTCAGCCCCTTCGTCGAGGATAATAATGTCCGGACTCGTGTTTCCGGCCTGAGCACGCTGCTCAGGCAGCAGCCCTTCTGACAGACAAAAAACAACCTTTGGCAGGGTGCTCAGAATCTCTGAGACCTGAGTCAAGATCTGCTTTCGACTGCTCTCTACAAGAATATTGAGTTCATGTGGCATAAGCACCAACCTTCCTTACCAATAACGTTCGCATAACAAAAACCTTAGCAAGCATGCTACTGCACC
>JAAXQE010000165.1 GCA_012974425.1 Geopsychrobacter sp. | reverse complement strand
TGGCTAGAAGGTTTTCAGCTGGTTGTGCAGCCGATCAATCACACGTTCAACCTAGTACTCTGTATTTCATAAAAGTTCGCAAGATTGCGCCGGGATTTGTCGTGTCAGCAAGGCGTGCTTCCTGCTGCATAGCCGTAGCTATACAGCAGGAGGTACAACGTAGCTGGCGCGGCAAATAACCAGCAAGATGCGGAGGGTTATAGGATACAGAGTACTAGAGGTGAGCGGATGACCAGAAAATAGATTTCATCCCTTAACTCTCGCTGAGCCAGTAAAAACCAAAACCCGGGATAACCAGACTTTTTTTGAAAACATCGGGACTCTCGCCTTTGTACAAATCAACAAAGCGGCCGTATTGCGGAGCCCAGGTCCCCAGATCTGCCACATCAAGATGCTGCGGCCTGTCGTTAAAATTGGCCACGATCAAAACCCGTCCAGCTTGATTATTGAGGTTGTAGCGTCCAAAAACGAACAGGTGCGGGTTTTCGACCTCAATCAATTCGCGATTGTTGAAATCGGCGAAAACAGTGATCTCCTTGCGCACTGCAATCATCCTCTTGAGGGCGCTGAATATCTTATATTCAACGCTGCCGGGGATATTTCTGCGGGCGGCTGTTTCCCAATTGATCGATGGTCGATGTACCCATCTGGTATCCCCCATTTTATGCGGATCGCTCCGATAGGAATCGTCATTCAGGGTGCCGAGGGCATCGCCATAGTAGAGCAGGGGGATGCCGCCAAAGGACATAATCATGCCGTGCAGCAGCAGGATGAGCTTGATCGCATCATCGATCCCACGCTCAGCTCCAATCTCCAGGGCGCGCTCCAGACCCGCCAGCGAGGCCAGCGAGCCTGAAATCCGCGCATCGCCGGTTTTTTCGTTCTGACCAAAGGGCAGGCCACGGGCATGAGAATCGGCAAACTGGCCGGTAAAATAATCGATGAGAAATTTGCGGTGTCTGGCGGGCCGATAATCACAGAGCAGGATATCCCGGTCATCAAAGCCCAGGCCGATATCGTCATGGCAGCGCACGTAATTAAGCCAGGTGGCGCGCTCCAGTTTCACCGGCAGGCTCTTAATCCCCTGATTCAGCAGGCGGGCATTCTTGGTGGCGACCGCATCCCACAGCAACGCCATGAAGGTCGCGTTATAGGCAATTTCGCATTCCTTGGCGATAACCGCATCCTCGCCAAAATATTTAATGACCTCGACCGGCGCCACGATCGCCTCGGCAATAAACAGCACGCCGGGTGCCGTGACCTGACAGCAATCTTTCAACAATTGCAGAATCAAATGCGCCTCGCGTTCATTCTGGCAGGTACTGCCGATTTTTTTCCACAAGAACGCCACGGCATCCAGACGCAGAATATCAGCGCCTTGATTGGCCCAGAATAGAATAATGTTCAGCATCTCGATCAAAACTGCCGGGTTGCTGTAATTGAGATCCCACTGGAAATCATTGAAAACGGTCATCACCCAGCGCCCCATCTCTTCATCCCAGGTAAAATTTCCGGGCGCCGTTTCAGGAAAGATCTCCGGCATGCTTTGCTCAAACATGTCAGGGACGGTGCGCGTTTCAAAGGTGTAGTAGTAATCCTGATAAATTGAATCCCCGGCCCGGGCCTCTTGCGCCCAGTAGTGATGATTCGAGGTATGGTTCACCACCACATCCAGCACCAACAGGATGTCACGCTCCCGCATCTCATCCGCCAGGCCGATCAAGTCCTGAAGGGTTCCGACCTGCGGGTCAATCTCATGAAAATCGCTGATCGCATAGCCCCCGTCGCTACTCCCTTCTGGACAGGGCATAATCGGCATGACGTGAACCAGATTGACGCCTAACTCCTGAAAATAGTTCAGGCGCTCGCGCAAGCCGGTTAAATCATCGGCAAAACCCTGGCAGTACAAGGCCATACCGACCCATTTCTGGCTGAGGAACCAATTATAATCCTTCTCTCTGGCCAGATCGAGTTGCCTCAGCTTAGCGGAACGCTTGATATACTTCTTGGCCATGGTTTCGACCAGGGATTGCGCCTGTTGATTGAAATCGGCGCGATCTCCGTACAGCTTTTCAAGCAGAGAATGGATGGCATAGAAATTAGCGCCCAGGCGGGTATAGAAATGGCGCAAGTCCTGTTGGCAGATTTCGGGTTTAATCCGATTGAGGATATCATTCAACAGTGAGTGAGCGACTTGTTCGTACATAGGCTTCCTTGGATTTTTTATTTCACTATTTATAGCACCCGCTTCGGTGAAGAAACAAAAACACTAACCGACGAAATCCAGATAAAAAGAGGAATCGGTTGTCGTGGCGCCGCGCAAGCCGAGGATTCTGCCGGCAAATCGTTGGGCAACCTCGAGGGTGTCGCTTAGCGACCAACCCGAGAGCAGACCCTGAAGATAGACAGCACTAAAAGCATCGCCGGCGCCGACACTGTCCACAACCCGTTGCGCCTTCTCGGGCACGACCTGATGGAATCCCCCCCGAGAGGTACGCACCAGGGCACCCGCGTCGCCACGGGTCAGAATTAACTGTTCCAGCTGAAATTGGGCCTGAAACCTTGCCATCTCCTGCCGGATATCCGCCGAGGAGAAGCCGAGTAACCCGAGTTCATCCTGATTCAGCTTGACCCAACGCGCCCGCTCCAGCCAATGTAAAACTTCATCTTTTTGCCACCAGGGTGAACGCAAATTGACATCCAGAAAAATCGCAAAAGCCGGGTTTTGCGCAAGCAGAGTAAAGGCGTTGCGAGAGGTGGAATTTCTGAGGCCCAGGGTCCCATGATATAAAATGCCGCCGGAGGTTGCAGGGCTGATTTTAGCGCTATCGATATAATCATAGGCACAATCAGGCAGAATGTTGTAGCTCGGTTCATCCCCGATGACCTTGACCGCAACACGCCCGGTTTGATGCTCAGGATCAAGCTGGATTCCTGCGGTGTTCATCCCCCAGACCTGCATGGCGGAGAGAATTTTTTGGCCGAGTTCGTCATCGCCTACCCGCGAAATAAAATGCGGCCGATTCCCCAAGGCCTGCACGTGCCAGGCGACATTAAAGGGTGCCCCGCCCAAAATCTGTTCCCCGCTTGGGAAACAGTCAAAGAGCACTTCGCCAAAGATGATTAGGCCTCTAGGTCGACTCATAATGAAAGTTCCAGCTGTTTCAGCCTGTCACGAAATTCCGGGGCGAAATACCCGATCCCCTGCAAAATACCGGCGGCGTAATTGCCCCCCAGCCGAGAGTTTGTCTCTGTCGCCAGATATAGTGAACCGGACTGCCCGTGCTGCGCGGCGAACTGTTGCGCCTGCCGCTTGACCTCAGCGCTGGCGTTAGCGACCAGGACCGAACGGATCGCGCTGCCGAGGACCGGTAAGTCATTGCCGCTGTCACCGGCAAAGATCATCTCCCCCTGCCGATAGCCGAGCTGCCGTTGCAAAAACTGGATGCCATGTAATTTTGTCGCGTTGCGCGGTAACACATCGAGTAACCCGATATTTTCGGGCTCATCAATACTCCAGACCAGGCTGGCATCCACCCCCTTTTGGCGCAGGCAGTCTTCGATTCCGCCGTTCAGACGCTCCTTATCTGCGTCCACAGGGAGATAATAACTCAGCTTGAAGCGGTTTTGCTTGCTTGCCTCCTGGAGGCTGAGCTCAATCATCGGACTGAGATACTCCTGGATCTGCTCACGACTTTTCCCCTGCCAGTCGGAGGCTATTTCTTCTCCCCAGAGACCCATGGCCAGCCATTCACCATCAACAATCCGATAAATCTGCGTCCCAACATCGGTGATCGCAAAATCGGGTTCAGGTAAAGCATAACGCTGAATCGCCTGCTTCACCAGGCTCTGATGGCGCCCGGTCACGTAAACCAATACGACCTCGGGCAAGCGACAGAATTCGCTAAAATGACGGCGCGCTACGGGATGTTCGGCCTGATCCCCATTGGGGATCAGGGTTCTGTCCAGATCGGTACACAGCAGGAGGCGATGAGGGTTCATCATGAATAGGCGATCTCCCGGGGATCTTTGCAGGCGCCAAAAAAATCGTAATACTCCAGGGCTTCAAGGATCCCTGCGGCATTCGGTCGGTTGGAAAAATAGATCCGTTCGACATCCACCAGTTGCGACAACTCCTCATGATGGCGATTCGCCACCACCGCGGCCAGCGGATTCCCGCGCATCATATCCTCGTCCGCGCCGGACCCACCCGCCACAAAAACCGCTTCGAGGGGGATGTTCAAGCGCTGTGCAACATAGCGCAGGGCCATCCCTTTAGACGCGCGCAACGGCAGAATATCCAGATATTGGCCAAAAGCCATCTGAACGTGGACCGCTTGCTCCTCCTGATGGAGCAGGGTTTTGATCTCCTCAATATCGGCGAGTTCAGGATCGATGTAATAACTCAACTTGAAACGACTCTGCTCCAGCTTCGGCTGGGCTTTCAAGCCCGGGAAATCTGCCAGAATTACCTTCACCTGATGGGGAGACCACTGGTAATCGATGTGCCGCGCCCAGACAAGATCGGCGATCAACTCTGGAGCATGGTAGATTTCGGTGCCGCCGCTGCTCACCAAAACGTCCGGTTCCGGAATCCCGTGTTTCTTCATCACCTTCAGAGCCGAATCGAGCCGACGCCCCGTAGCAATGATAAACTGAGTGCTCTGCCGCTGCTGGCGCAACACGTCGATCAACTGCTTCAACGAAGCATCATTACCGATCAGATTTTGGTCAAGATCACTCACGACCGCGCGATCGCGATAAAGCGCGGTGCGGCGCAGGACCGGCTTGCGCACCAGGAGTTCGGATCGTTGTGCAATCGGCTTGATCACCGCCAGATAGCGCCGGGCGTGGGCGTCCCATGAATAGTTTTTACGCACGCACTGCAAGCCATTTTCGCTGTAACTCTGCCACAGCTTTTTGTCGCCGAGGAGCTTTAACAAGGCGGCGGCAATGGTCGCGGGTTCCAGGGGATCAATCAAAAAACCGTTGTGGCAGTTACCGATAATATCTCGCGGGCCGCCATCCTCCGTGGCCACCAGCGGCAGGCCGGAAGCTGCCGCCTCAATCAGGGTCAAACCGAAGGGTTCGGTCAGTGCGGGGTTGACAAATACGCCTCCCGAAGCGGCCGCAATCCGGTAAATCAGCGGAACCTGATCGCGTTGATGATGTTTCGGCATGACGACTTTGCCGTAGAGATCATAACGATCAATGGCGACAAGCAGGTCATGAAAGACTTCCTGGGCGCCCTCATCGAGATCATCGATATCCTCACGATTCCCGGCAATAATCATCAGATTTGCCAGTTGCTGCAGAGGCTCGGATTGTCCGTATGCCTCCACCAGGGCCGCAATATTTTTACGTTTATCCGGTCGGGATAAGGCAAGAATAAGCGGCATTTCAGGCCTTTTCAGGTGCTGGACAAGCTCAGCGCAGAGCGGCGTTTCCAATTCTCCCCCCTGCGGCGGCATGAATTGTTTAAAATCGGTGCCGGGGGGGACAACCCGCATCTGCTCGGGTTGATAATGATCGTAAAGTTCGTACTGGTCCTCAATCTCCTGGTGGGTACTGGTAATGACCCGTTGCGCGGCTGCCAAAGTCATCTCTTCGGCCTCAATGCGCCGATTCATGTTAAAACGGTCTTCAATCTCGTCGGCGGTCAGGGCAGTTGCCAGGAAGCGGCTGCGCTTTACACGACCGAGCGAATGCCCCGTATGGATCAAGGGGATGCCGAGTAATTTCGCCAGATGGGAGCCAACATAGCCGGCATCGGCGTAATGGCTGTGGATAATGTCGGGCAGGGAGTTACTTTCGCGAAAGAGATTGGCCAGGTTGTCGGCAAAGCCATCCAAATGATCCCACAACTTCTCTTTGGGGATATAACCATCCGGACCGGCATCGATGCGCAGGATGCGCAATTTGTCAGAGAGTGCTTCCGAGGGTTCGGCATAATCAGCGTCAACCGCCACATCCACTATGCGGCGCGTGATCAGGTCGACCCTGGCCACCTGGGGCAGATTCGCCAACGCCTGAGCAAGCTCAACAACATATAATGTCTGGCCGCCGGTGTCCGCATCACGTCCCAACTCCAGCTTTTTGCCCCGAATTAAACCGTGAATACTGAGCAGGGCAATGGCTAAACCCGCTGGTTTATCGTTCATAGGCTACCTTCTAAAAAAAACCGGTTTATTAAGGCCGCATCTTCACCAGCGCCAGACAACAGTCGATTGCGATACCGAGAGGCTCCAAATAACTAACAAATACAGTCACTTCTTTCATAGAGTCTATCAAACCAATTGCATATTTCAAGCGATGGCTCGTCCTAAAGGCACGCATAAATACCCGTTCTGGATCTAAAGTGCAGGTGCTCTGAGCCAAAAATACGCTTCTGACGGGGCTTAAGGGATGAGACTGAGACTGGCCTGAAAATGGCGTCTGGACCTAAAGATCTTTCCTGATTAGAACGAATCTTCAGCCGTGACATATGTTGTCACACAGATTCGTTAG
>JAAXQE010000108.1 GCA_012974425.1 Geopsychrobacter sp. | reverse complement strand
TCCCGCGACACTTGTGCATCCTGCACATCGTCGAGGTCAACGGTATCGACCTGTTCGAACTGTCCGAAGGCGCGGGTGATGGTGGCGATAGCATCCTCCCCCATGAGATTGCGCTTGGAGCCGAGGGACTTGCGCATCTTGCCGCACAGGTTGACGCCGTTGATGAGCTGCACCTTGCCCTTGCGCTCTGCCTCCTTCTTGTTGGAGAGCACCCAAACGTAAGTGGCGATGCCGGTGTTGTAGAACATGTCGGTCGGCAGGGCGACGATCGCCTCCAGCAGATCGGCCTCTAAGATGTAGCGACGGATCTCGCTCTCGCCGCTGCCAGCGCCGCCGGTGAAGAGCGGCGAGCCGTTGAGGATGATGCCGATGCGACCGCCGGTCGCTCCTGGCGTCCTGCCCCCCGCGACACTTGTGCGTCGATGCACATCGCCGTCATTCGCACGCAGTTTGCTGATCAGGTGCATCAGAAACAGCAGCGAACCGTCGGAAACACGCGGCAGGCCGGGACCGAAGCGGCCGTCGAACCCCTTGAGGGTGTGCTCGTCCTTGATATCGCTCTCGACCTTCTTCCAGTCGACGCCGAAAGGCGGATTGGAGAGCATGTCGTCGAACCTGTCTTTGTAGAGCTGATCGTTGGAGAGAGTGTTGCCCAGCTTGATGCGGTCGACCTCCTGCCCTTTGATGAGCATGTCGGCCTTACAGATGGCGTAGGACTCGGGGTTGAGTTCCTGGCCGAAGGCGCGCATCACCGCGTTGGGGTTGAGTTCATGCACGTACTCCATGCCCGAAGAGAGGAAGCCGCCGGTCCCCGCCGTCGGGTCGTAGATGGTGCGGATGATCCCCTCCTGGGTCAGTGCCTCGTCATCCTCCATGAAGACCAGCGAGGTGGTGAGGCGCACAATATCGCGCGGGGTGAAGTGCTCCCCGGCGGTCTCGTTGGAACTCTCCGCAAAGCGCCGGATCAGCTCTTCGAAGACCAGACCCATCTCGTAGTTGGAGATCGCCTTGGGACTGAGGTCGGTGGTGGCGAACTTCTGCACCCCCTTGTAGAGCAGGTTGGCGTCGGCCAGTTGGGCAATAAACTCGGCAAACTTGAAATATTCGAAGATCTCCCGCGCATCCTTGGAGAATGACTGGATGTAAGTCTCCAGGTTGTCCTTGATATCCGCCTCACCCAGCTTGGAGAGATCCATCGGCGAGAGGTTAAAAAACTTCTCGTCCTTCGCCCGCAGCATCATCTTCTCGTAAGCATCCTCCGGCAGCTCCATCTTGCTGACCTCGTCATGCTTTACCTTGCGTATCGTGAGTGGAAGAATATTGGTTATGGATATTCGGAGTGTTTTAGCTTGGGGAAAAGCAGGGGACTGGAAACACAAAAACCGTCCAAACAACCATACGGCCACTGGCGATTTATCAGGCTTGCGCCCTCACAAATAACGACATCTCAATCCCTCCAAATTGCAATAGCAGCATCATAGTAAAAACAGACCCACATTTCCATGACATTTCGCGACCAGCTAATTATCCCGGTCAGCTCTCCTCACCCAGACTGTCACGGTAGTCCTGCAGAATCTGACCATGATCGAAGCAGAGGTTAGTCGGTAAGGCATTCAGGTCGAAGAATCTGGCCTGGGCGGCGTCATCGCCACCGGTAGGCGAACCCTGTGCGTTGGCGGTGAAGACCAGCGAGATGTTGTGCTGACGCGGATCGCGGGCCGGATCCGAATAGGCGCGAAACTGGCGCAGGTCGGAAAGACTCAGGTCGGTCTCTTCAAGGGCTTCGCGGCGGGCCGCCTGCTCCAGGCTCTCACCGTAGTCGACGAAGCCGCCCGGCAGGGCCCAGCCGTAGGGTTCGTTCTTGCGCTCGATGAGGACCACTGCTTGGCCCTGGCGGATAATGATGTCGACGGTCGGAAAGGGGTTGCGATAGGTGGCGACCGGCGCATTGCAGGCGGGACATTTCAATAGATTATCGGTCATGCTCGATCCTTGCGGTATGGGTTTTAACGCGCTGCGCTAGGCGTCATGCAGTTCGTACAGCTTTATTTTGCGATGCAGGGTGTTGCGCGCGATGCCGAGGGCCTTGGCGGTCGCGGTGATATTCCAGCGATTCTCTTCGAGGGCCTTTTTGATGCTTGCCTCTTCGGACTCTTTCAAGATCCGGCTTTGCGGGGGCTTCAGGCCCTTATTGCTCATGACGCTGAGCAGCGTCTTCTCGAGACCGCGTACTGAGAACAGGAGTTGATTCAGCTCACCGGGGCCCATGCTCTGTAGATGTTCTTCCTGGGCATAATGGTTCCAGAAGTCTGGCGGAGAGACTGCGGCCCTGGTGCTTGAATCCTCCACGGCCTGATTGAGCGACAGCTCCGCGCGAGGCGGCAGACTGGCGGTGGTTACACGGGTCGGCAGGTGTTGCAGGCGGATCGACTTGGCGTCGCACAACGCCGCCGCTCGGCGCAGGCAGTTGGCCAGTTCGCGGATGTTGCCTGGCCAGGCGTAGTCGCACAGGGCCTGTACGGCCCTGGGGTGCAGTTCGAGTTCAGGGTTATACTGCTTGACCAGATATTCGGCCAACGCCTGAATATCGTCGCGTCGCTGATCCAGCGCAGGGATTTCAAGACGCACGACGTTGAGACGATAGAAGAGATCTTCACGGAAGGTCTTCTCGCGAATCGCTTCGTCCAGATCAACGTTGGTCGCCGAGATCAGCCGCACATCGGTCTTGATCGACTGTTCGCCGCCGACCCGGCAGAATTCACCGGTCTCCAAAACCCGCAGCAGCTTGACCTGGATAGAGGGACTGGCATCACCGATCTCATCCAGAAAGAGGGTGCCACGGTGGGCCAACTCGAAAATTCCGCGGCGGGTCTGGTTGGCGCCGGTGAAGGCGCCGCGCTCGTGGCCGAAGAGTTCGCTTTCGAGCAAGTTTTCCGGAATCGCCCCGCAATTCACCGCAATAAACGGCTGGTCGGCGCGATTGGACGCGGCATGGATGAAGCGCGCCAGCACCTCCTTGCCCGAACCGGTATTGCCCTGGATCAGGACATTGATGTTTTTAGACGAGATCTTGCAGGCCAGACTGACCAGCTGGCGCATGGACGGTGACTGGCCGACGAAGAAACCGACCCTTTCTGCGATCTCCGCCCATTCCTCCTCAGCCACCTCGCCGCTTTGAATCTGTTGTCCGTGGTCGAGCGCTTTTGCAACCAGAGTCTCGATTTCGTCGATTTCATCGAAGGGCTTCTCGATATATTCGTAGGCCCCGAGTTGAATGGCCTGCACCGCGGTTTTGACGGTGCTGAAGCCGGTCATGATAATGACCTCACAGGCTGGCTGGGCCGCCTTGATCTGGCGCAGCAGGGTCAACCCATCGGTATCGGGCAGCTTCAGATCGACCATGGCGAGATGGAACGGCTCAGCAAGGGCCAGCCGCGCCTGGTGCAGATTGGTGGCGGTGGCGACTTGATAGCCTTTTCTGCTCAGCAAGCGCCGGAAGAAATTACACACATCCGCTTCATCATCAATAATCAGGATCCGCTTTTCAGACAATGTTCATCACCTCTTCAGGTCGGGAATTATCGGGTAAAATAGGCAGAATCAGCGAGAAGGTACTCCCCTGACCGAAGTTGCTCGTAACCTCGATGGTGCCCGCATGGGATTCGGCGATCCCCAGACTGACCGACAGCCCGAGACCAGTCCCCTTGGAGGATTCCTTGCTGGTAAAGAAAGGGGTGAAGATTCTGTTCAGGTCCTCAGTCTTGATACCGGTGCCGTTATCATTGACGCTGATAACCGCCCGCGGCTCCCCATCGATCTGACGGGTCAAGGAGGAGACGGTGATCATTTTCTTGCTGCGCCCCGAATCGTTCAAGGCATCGCGGGCATTGACCAGCAGATTGGTCAGCACCTGCTGAATCTGCGGCCCATTGGCGTCGACCAGCGGCAGCTTGGGATCGAGGCGATCGAGGATGCGAATCTGCTCGCGATTGATCTGATAGCGGATCAGGCCGAGAACCTTGCGCACCTCGCTATTGAGGTCGGTGGGGATCATCGGCGCCAGGTCCTGGCGGGCGAAGCTGAGCAGGTTCTTGATGATCCCCTTGCAGCGTAGCCCGGAGTTGATAATGTCCTGCAGGCTCTCCGCCTCGATCGAGTCGGCCGCAAAATCACGTGCCAGCATCTGCGAGGTGCCGATGACCACCGTCATCGGACTGTTCAGTTCATGGGCCACGCCGGCCGCCATCTCGCCTAGGGCGGCCAGTTTGGCGGAATGGACAACCTGCGCTTCCAGCTTGGTCTTCGCGGTCACATCCTTGAGGATAATTGTCACTGCCGCGAGGGTATTCTCCTCGTTGAAAACCGGATAGTAAGCGGCTTCGAGCAGGCGCCCCGAATCGGTCTGGGCCTTACGCTGCACCGGGTTTCCGGTCCGCTTCACCTCGCTCAAGGGGCAGTCCTTGCAAGGCTGATCGTGACCATGAAATTTAGTGAAACATTTGCGGCTTAAGGCCTGTTGCCAGTAAGGGCTGATCTCGGGGGTGAGCCGGCCATTGTGGCGCAGCACGTTGTAATCGAGATCGACCAGGAAGATCGGGTCGGTGACGGCCTTGAAGGTCTCCTCCCATTGCGTGGTGGTGCGCGAGACCTGTTTATAGAGGCGGGCGTTCAGGATGCTGATCGCCATCTGGTCGGCCAGATGATGGATGAATTTGAGCTCCCCCTCCGAAAACGGGGCTTCTAGCGAGCGGCCCACCACCATGCCGCCGATCACTTCAGCGCGTTCGAACATCGGCGCGATGGCAAAGGAGCTGAGCTGTTCAGGATACGCGGGGTTGTGCCAGACATGCGCGCTGGAATCGCGGCCAGCGTTGAAGATGGTCGCCTGCTTGCTGCGGATGACCTGCCAGGTGGGGGAGTCGTCCGGAAATTCCTCGACCCGGCAGTAGTCACGCGGGGTGACCGCCTGCAGGCGCAATCTGCCATCCTTCAATACAATAATCCCCATGAAGGTACAGGGCAGCGCCTGGGGCAGCTTGGCAAAGGTGCGGTCGAGGATATCCTGCATCGACATGTCGATATTGATGTCACGCGTCAGCTGGTGCAGAATCTCGAGGCGGCTGTTCTGCTTAAGGGCCTCCTCGGTGGTTTTTTTCAGCTCGACATAATAATTGAGCTTCGAGGAGTTGACCCCGGTCAGTTGTTCGAGCAGTTTCTCGCGCTTATCCACTCCGAATCCCTTCTGTTAAAAAAAGCTAGAGTGCCCGGCGGAATATGGCTTCGATCTCTTCCAGGCTGGCCTCGCGCGGGTTGGTGACGAGGCAGGCATCATTCAGCGCGTTTTTGCTCAGCGAGTTGATCATCTCCTCCTTGATGCCGAACTCGGCTAGACCCTTAGCCAGCCCGACATCTTCCAGGATCTGATTAACCGCCTCGATCGACTGGGCTGCAGCCGCAGAGCTATCCAGCCCTCTGGTGTCTTTACCCAGGGCGTTGGCGATGATCGCGAACTTGTGCGGATTGGTGCTCAGATTAAATTCCATGACATGCGGCAGGATCGACGCATTGGTCTCGCCATGGTGGTGATCAAGCAGGCCGTCGACCTGATGGGTCATGGCGTGGGTTGCGCCTAAAATCGCATTGGAGAAGGCGATACCCGCCGAGAGACTGGCCATGGCCATATTGGTATTGGCCTCGATATCATCACGATTATCTACCGCCCGGCGCAGGTTCGCGGAGATCAGGCGCATGGCATTCAAGGCATGGATATCGGTCAGCGGGGTGGCGGCCAGCGAGACGTACGATTCGATGCCGTGGGTTAAGGCATCGACCCCGGTTGCGGCGGCCAGCAGGCGATCCTTGGTGCGCAGCAATTCCGGGTCGACGATGGCGATATCCGGAACCAGCGACTTGGAGATGATCGACATCTTGAGCTTGCGGGCGGTATCGACAATGATGGTGAACTGACTGACCTCCGAGCCGGCACCGGCGGTGGTCGGGACCATAATCATCGGCGGCAGCGGCCGAACGATATGGTTAATCCCTTCGTATTGCTGCAGCTCCCCGCCGTTGGTCGCGAGGATCGCCACCGACTTGGCGACATCAGTCGGACTGCCGCCGCCGACGGCGATGATTGCATCGCAACCGGACTGCAGGTACTGGGCAAGACCCTCATCGACCTCGTTGTCCTTGGGGTTGGTCGTCAGGGCGGAGAAGGTTTCCGATTCCAGCCCGGCTTGGCGAAGATAGTCGATGGCAATATCCACCCAGCCGGCCTTGATCACTCCGGCGTCGCTGACGACAAAGACCTTGGTTGCACCCAGCCGCAGCGCACTTCCACCAATCTGGCTCAAGGAGCCGCAGCCAAAGATAATCTCCGGAGTGACAAACTTGCTGATATTCATAGCCGTTCCTTCCCGCCGCTGATCAGTCCTTGATGTTGTCGGCGTGCATGCTTTTTCGCTCATTATCGCAAAAAACTACTCTCGATGCTGCGAACGAGCCGAGTTGAATGTTTCATCCCGCCCGGGCGCTCCTTCGCTCTACCCGGTCGCCGGTTTAAAGTACCACCGCGCTTAGCCCAGCAGGTCCTCTCTGGAATGAACGACCCTGCCATGCTGCAGTGAAAAATAGCGGATCCAGCTCGGTGCATGGGCCACAAATCCCGAAACAGCGATGACCGCAATCAGCGCGGGGATCGCAGAGGGCGGATGGAGGTGGATGAGCAGCAGCAGCAGCAACTTCAGGTAGAGGGCAACCCCCCGCAGCTGAACGAACCAGATCGCGCCGGCGCGGGCCTCCATCACGACCAGCAGCAGACCGGAGAGCATGGCCAGACCAAGATAGACCTCTGCTTGAGCCTGGACCAGCACGCCACCAAAGACCCCGGCGCTACCGACCAGATGGAGGCTGCGGACGCATACCTTGATCAGGCGGCGCAAGCTATGTTCAGGCAGATCTTTCAACAACGACATCCTAACGGTCTCCAAGCTTGGCAACATGTGGAAGGCATTCTGCGCGCAACCGGCGCTGGTCTACAGACCCAAACTCTACCCAGCCTGGCCAAGGTCGGCAACCGCACCCAGCAGGTGGATATCGACCTCCTCGCCGGCCGTAAACTCCCCGCGCGCAGCGGGCAGCACCGCGATCCCGTTGGCGCGCAGCATGGTGCGCAGGATGCCGGTATTCTGATCCCCCGCGCTCGTAGCGATGAGACCCGCGCCGCTCTCCACCACCTGGACCCGCAGAAACTGGAGACGGCCGACCTTCTTGCTCACCGCCTCCTTAAGCCTGGCCTTGACGAAGGGCTTGATGACCGAGCGGTGTCCCATCATCTTCAGCAGGGCGGGGCGCACAAACTCCTCGAAGGTGATCATGGTCGAGACCGGGTTGCCGGGCAGGGAGAAGACCGGCGTCTCCCCCTTAAGGCCGAAGGCGGTTGGGCGACCCGGCTTGATATCGACCTTCCAGAACAGGGATTCGACGCCTACCTCCTGCAGCACATCGCAGACCAGATCACGATCCCCCATCGAGACCCCGGCCGAGGTAATCAGTACATCGGCCTTAAGCCCGGCGTTCAATTTTTCGCTAAGGCTTTCGCGATTATCCCGCGCGATGCCGAGCATTAGCGGTTCGGCGCCAAGTTCGCGCACCGCCGCCGCCAGGGAATAGGCATTGCTGTTGACGATCTGACCGGGGCCGATCGGTTCACCCGGCTCGACCAATTCGTCACCGGTCGAGAGGATCGCCACCCGCGGCCAGCCGAAGACCGAGACAGTGTTCAGGCCGAAGGCGGCCAGCATATTGATCTCCGCCGGGCGCAGCACAGTGCCGGCGGCAATCACCACCTGACCCCGCTGCACGTCTTCACCGCGCACCCGGATATGCTCACCCGCCCGCACCGGGCCCTTGATCAGGACCCGACCATCGGCCTCTTCGGTCTCCTCGACCGGCACCACGCTATCGCAACCGGCCGGGGTCGGAGCGCCGGTCATGATCCGCACCGCCGTTCCCGCTCTGACCGCGACTCCCTCAGCCGTGCCGCCAGCCGGGATGTAGCCCTCAATCTTGAGCGGCGCAGTTCCGCAATCTTCGGCGCGCAGCGCAAAACCGTCCATCGCCGAATTATCCCAAAGCGGCAGATCAGAGGGTGCCTTGAACTCTTCTGCGAGCACCCGGCCTACCGCCTCAAGCAGTGAGACCGATTCGCTCGGCAGGGGGGAGAGCTTGTCTAAGATCAGAGCCCTTGCGCATTCAAAGGTTTTAGCCATGCTTTCTTCTCCGTTTGCTGATTATCATTATACTTTGCCACCCGGGGGGACTCATCGAGCAGACGGCCATTCTCAATCCGAATCATCTCGGCACCCAGGCGCTCAGGTTGCGCCAGATCATGAGTGGAAAATACCACCGTAACCCCATAGTCCGGCAATCTGCCGAGTAATTCCTCAAACGCTTGCAAACTCTTGCGGTCGATATTGGCGGTCGGCTCATCCAGCAGCAACAGTTGCGGCCGCAAAACCAGCGCCCGCGCCAAAGCCACCCGTTGCACCTCGCCACCAGAGAGCTTGTTGGCCTTACGCTGCTCGAAGCCGTCGAGTCCAACCATCGCCAAGGCTGAGGTGATGCGCCCCTGTTGCTCTTTGCCGCGGATGCCGCGCAGTTTAAGGCCGAAGGCCAGGTTGTCAGACACGCTCCCCGCCAACAGGTAGGGTGACTGTTCAACCAGGGTGACCCTCCGCCGTTGCTGAGCAAGAGTTTCTGTCTCTGCCGCGCAAAGGCTGACGCACCCTTGCGCGGGTGGGCTCAGCAAGGCCAAGCTCCTGAGTAGGGTGCTTTTGCCGGCACCATTGGGGCCGGTCAAGGCATAGATACGGCGCGGCAGCAGCTCCAGATGTTCAATTGAGAGACTGAAATTCTCCCCCTGCCGGATGCACAGGTCCCTTAAATGGATTAGCGACTCCATCAACTTACCTCTGTTGTAACAGATTCAAAAACAGATTGACGCCTAAAGCGACACTTAACAGGACGATCCCCAACGAGAGCCCCATGGCAAACTCCCCCTTGCTGGTTTCCAGGGCAATCGCCGTGGTCATGGTGCGGGTTGAGCCACGGATATTGCCGCCGAGCATCATCGCCACCCCAACCTCGGCTATCACCCGACCAAACCCGGCGACCACGGCGGCAATCACCCCGAAGCGGATCTCCCTTAACAGTTGAACCCCGGCCTGAAAACGGCTGGCCCCCAAAGTCAGAGCGGTGTTCATAATCCGCGCGTCGGAACCCTTGACCGCCGCCAGGACGTAATGGGCAACGACCGGTGTGGCGAGTACCATCTGTCCGGCGATCATCGCGACTGGGGTAAACAGCAAACCGAAACTGCCGAGCGGTCCCTGCCGGCTGAACACGCCGAACAGAACCAGGCCGACAACCACGGTCGGCAGCGCCATCAGGGTGTTCAACAGCGTCACCAGCAAACGCCGACCAGGGAAACGGGTGAGACCGAGCAGTACCCCGGCCGGTACCGCAACGATCGCCGCCAGCACAATGGCAGCGCAGGAGGTGTAGAGAGAGGTCCAGACGGTCGCTTGCACCTCCCGATCAAAAGCAAAAATCAGCTCGATCGCGTCGCGTAATGATTCGAACAGGTAATCCAAGTCAGCCCCTTACTGGACGTAAAACAGCTGCTCCCCGCCGCGGCGGAAACCGTTAATCAGCGCCTTTGCCTGCGCCGAGCCCAGATAATTGAGAAATTTCTGCGCCAGTTCACGCTGGACATGCGGGTGGCGCTGCGGGTTGACCATGATCACCCCATAGGGGTTGAAGAGCCGCGTATCGCCTGCGACATGGATGCGCAGCTCGGTTTTCTCCTTGAATGACAGATAGGTCCCGCGATCACTTAAGGTGTAGCCCTGGCGTTCGCCGGCCATGATGATCACCTCGCCCATGCCGCGTCCGGCTTCCAGATACCAGGCGCCACCTGGGGCCAGCCCCGCCGCCTGCCACAGTTGCTTCTCACGCGTATGGGTGCCAGAGTCATCGCCGCGCGAAACGAAGGTCGCTTCAGCGGCGGCTATTTTGCCCAGGGCGGCCGCAACATCGGCGCTGCCCTTGATTCCGGCCGGGTCGCTGTCGGGACCGAGCAACACGAAATCGTTGTACATCAGCTCGCGCCGGTCGACGCCGAAGCCGGCGGCGACAAACTTGTCCTCCTTGCTGCGGGCGTGAACCATGACGACATCGACATCGCCGGTTTCACCCAGCCTGATCGCCTTGCCGGTCCCGACCGCGATCACATCGATGCGGCAGTCGTTGGCCTGCTCGAAAGGGGGGAGCAGTTCTGCCAGCAGCCCTGAGCTCTCGGTCGAGGTGGTGGTGGCCAGACGCAGTGGAGCCGCGCCAAAGGCGTTTGAAATCAGCAGCAGACAGAGGCTTGCCGCCAGGGCCAGGTATTTGATGCTGTGCATACTCTTCCTCTTTTGTTGACCATGAAATTTAAAAGGGACAACCCCTGCGCAGATCCTTCCGTTCGCTAGAATGCTGCAAACAGGGCAGTTTGTGCAAGAGCCATGCAAACTCAACTGATACTCGTAAAAGAAGGGGGTCAGCGACCCACGGAGAGTGCAGAGAGTGACAGCCCGAAAACACTGTTATGTATGCGTTTTTAGCCTTTTTGCTGAATTCACAACCTGCTAAATCAGCAGGAGCGAACGCGCGCCGGGCACAAGATGGGGTGGGCAATTTTGCGCCAGCTGTTGCCCCAAAAAGTTACACAATGACTCGCTTCGGGGCAGCGACGCTCCCCGTAAAGGATCCGCAACGGGGAGGCCGGGTGGCCCAGCTGTCATCGCTGGCACAAAACGTTCCCTTTCGGCACATTCTGTGCCCTTTTCTTCTGCTCGGTCTGATCGTCACCCTTAAGGCTGGACCTGCGGACTTGACATAAAAACATCGTGTTTACAGCATGTTGAAGCTCACAGAGAGGGGCTGGCATCCTTGTTGCTCAAGGGCTAAACCTGCGTTTTGTTTTTTATCCAAAGGACTAAAAGACGCGAGCGCAGAAAACTAGGCGTTTCGAATTATATGTTTTTTAACCAGACACAGCAACACAAACCCAAGGAGAGAAAAAATGGCTTTAGCAGATCAGACTTATGGCTTCTACATCCCGACCGTTTCCCTGATGGGCGTTGGCTCTTCCAAAGAGACCGGCGAGCAGGTCAAGGCCCTCGGCGCCTCCAAGGCGCTCTTGGTGACCGACAAAGGGATCTCCGGCATGGGCATGGCCGACCAGATCAAAGAGCAGGTCGAAGCCGCCGGCGTTGCCGTGGTCATCTTCGACGGCGCCGAGCCGAACCCGACCGACACCAACGTCGAGGACGGGCTGAAGGTCTACCAGAGCGAGAAGTGCGACGCGATCATCTCCTTAGGCGGCGGTTCTTCCCACGACTGCGCCAAGGGGATCGGCATGGTCGCCACCAACGGCGGAACCATCCGCGACTGCGAAGGGCTCAACAAGACCAGCAAGCCGATGCCGCCCTTCGTCGCTATCAACACCACCGCCGGCACCGCCAGCGAGATGACGCGCTTCTGTATCATCACCAACACCTCGACCAAGGTCAAGATGGCCATCGTCGACTGGCGCTGCACCCCGAACGTCGCCATCAACGATCCGGTCCTGATGGTCGGCAAGCCGGCCGCCCTGACCGCCGCCACCGGCATGGACGCTCTGACCCATGCGGTTGAGGCCTATGTCTCGACCATCGCCACCCCGATCACCGACGCCTGTGCGATCAAGGCGATCGAGCTGGTTGCCGACTACCTGCGTCCGGTCGTCGCCAACGGTGACAACCTCGAGGCACGCGACAAGATGGCCTATGCCGAGTACCTGGCCGGGATGGCCTTCAACAACGCCTCCCTCGGCTACGTCCACGCCATGGCTCACCAGCTCGGCGGCTTCTACAACCTGCCCCACGGCGTGTGTAACGCCATCCTGCTGCCGTCGGTCTGTGAGTTCAACATGATCGCCAACCCACAGCGTTTCGCCGACATCGCCGTCGCCATGGGCGAGAACATCGAGGGCTTAAGCGTTGTCGAAGCGGCCGCGCAGGGGATCGCCGCGATCCGCACGCTCTCCGCCGACATCGGCATCCCGGCTGGTCTCTCCGTACTCAACGTCAAAGAGGAGGACCTGGCGACCATGGCCGGCAACGCCCAGAACGACGCCTGCATGCTGACCAACCCGCGCAAGGCCAACCTCGATCAGGTTGTGGCCATCTACAAGGCCGCGATGTAACAGGTTCGACTCCGGGACCAGCTGGCCTGCCAGCCGGTCCCGGCTTATTTTTAAAACAATATCCAGGTCTTGTTGCTCCAAGGGGTTGTCCTGCTACTGGCCGGCAGCCGGTCTGCGCTGAACAGAGCGCGGCTTCCTTTTTTTAAAGAGGAGCTTGAGCGCAAGCGCACCAGGCAATACTTCGCAGAAAAGGATGAATCTAGCATGGATAAAATTTTTCGCGTCAACATGACCGACCTCATCACCAGCATTGAGGAGGTTCCATCGAACTGGGCCGGTCTCGGCGGCCGCGCCCTGACCTCGACCATCGTCGCCGCTGAGGTCGATCCAAGCTGCCACGCTCTGGGGGTAAACAACAAGCTGGTCTTCGCTCCCGGCCTACTCTCAGGCACCGCCGCCGCCAACTCCGGCCGCATGTCCTGTGGCGCCAAGAGTCCCCTGACCGGCACCATCAAGGAGAGCAACGTCGGCGGTACCAGCGCCCAGCAGTTCGCCAAGATGGGGATCAAGGCGTTGATCATCGAGGGCCTGCCCAAAGAGGATAAGTTCTACAGCCTCAACGTCACCACTTCCGGTGTGACCATCAGCGAGGAGACGGAGCTGATCGGCAAGGGCAACTTCGCCGTGATTGAGGCCTTGGAGGCCAGGTTCGACAAGAAGGTCGGCGTCGTCTCCATCGGCCAGGCTGGCGAAGCGAAGATGGCCGCCGCCAACATCTCGGTCAAAGACCCCGACAGCAAGATCCGCAGCCACGGCCGCGGCGGCATGGGCGCGGTCATGGGCTCGAAGAAAATCAAGTACATCAGCATCGACGCGGCAGGTGCCCCCGGGGTTCAGATCGCCGATCCCGAGAAGTTCAAGGCTGCATCGCGCGTCTTCGCCAAAACGATTCTCGATCACCCGGTCGCCGGCGAGGGTCTGGCCACCTACGGCACCAACGTGCTGGTCAACATCCTCAACGAGGCCGGCGGCCTGCCGACGCGCAACTTCACCTACGGCCAGTTCGAAGGTCACGACAAGATCAGCGGCGAGACGATGCACGACGTCATCGTCGAGCGCGGCGGCAAGACCAAGCACGGCTGCCACGCCGGCTGTATCATGCAGTGCTCCCAGGTCTACAACGACAAGCAGGGCAACTACCTCACCTCCGGCTTCGAGTACGAGACCATCTGGGGCATGGGCGCCAACTGCTGCGTCGACAACCTCGATCAGATCGCCGAGGCCGACAGCATCATGGATGACATCGGCATCGATTCCATCGAAACCACCGTCATGTTCGGCGTGGCGATGGAAGCCGGTATCCTGCCCTTCGGCGACGGCGCGGGCATCCTGCGCCTGCTGAAGGATGAAATCGGCAAGCTCACCCCCTTGGGCCGGATCCTCGGCGGCGGCACCGGTAGCGTCGGCAAGGCCTACGGTGTGACCCGCGTGCCGGTGGTCAAGAACCAGGGGATTCCGGCCTACGATCCGCGCAGTGTCAAGGGGATCGGCATCACCTACGCCACCAGCACCATGGGCGCCGACCACACCGCCGGTTATTCGATCGCCACCAACATCCTCAACATCGGTGGCTTCGTCGACCCACTCAAGAAGGAGGGTCAGGTCGAACTCTCGCGTAACCTGCAGATCGCCACCGCCGCCGTCGATTCGACCGGCATGTGCATCTTCATCGCCTTCCCGGCCCTCGACAACCCCGAGTGCCTGCCGGCCCTGATCGACATGATCAACGCCCGCTTCGGCATCAACCTGACCGGCGATGACGTCACCGAACTCGGCAAGAGCGTCCTCAAGACCGAGCGCGCCTTCAACATCGGCGCCGGCTTCACCAACAAGGACGATCGTCTGCCCGAGTTCTTCAGCGAGCCGGTCGCACCGCACAACGCGGTCTGGGACTTCTCGGGCGAAGAGATCGACGCCTTCTGGGACTTCTAAACCATCTCTAAAAGAGGGTGTAAACTCTCTCTCCTGCCCGGTGTGGCCATCACAGTCTGGCCACACCGGGATTTTTTTAACAGCCCACCGTTAAGCCTCGCTCATATGCAGCGCCTGACTGAGCACCTATCGGGACTGAAGGTCCCTTAAAGGCATAACAAAAGAACGTCATCCTCGCGAAGGCGGGGATCCAAGCCTCATGTAGGCACTGGTTTCCCGCCTTCGCGGGAATGACGGCTAAGAGCGAATTTTTAAGACCCTAAAATGAGTAGCAACTGAAAGTCCTGGACTGAAATCCATAGTTTTAACTGGTGTGTTTGAACAATAACATGAGGTGATATGAAGATTACGCTTAAGCTTTTTGCCAATTTTCGCCTCGGCCGCTTCAAGATCAAGGAACAGGAGATTCCCATGTCGACCACCTGTGGGGATATGGTCGCAGCCTTAACCATTCCCCTAGCCGAAATCGGGATTGTGCTGGTCAACGGTCGGCATGCAGAACTCTCGCAAACCCTGCAGGAAGGGGACATCCTCGCCCTCTTTCCGCTGGTCGGTGGTGGCTGATATGAGCGATATTCTCCCCTTTCTGCGCATCGGGGCCGACGGGGACCTGCTCCCCTGGAGCGCTCAGCTTGCGGCCAGCCAGCGCTTTCAGAAGAGTCTTGCCGAGGTTGAAGACCTTGCCCTGAATCTCGATCTGCTCGATATGGAGTTTCACGAAATATCTTTGTAAAATCAAACCTGCAACATCTCTTTATCCTGAAAGGAAACCCTGATATGCCCAAGTACATCATCGAACGCGAAATCCCCGGAGCGGGAGATCTCAGCCCGGCCGACCTTCAAGCCATTTCGCAGAAATCCTGCTGCATCCTCGGCGAAATGGGCCCACAGATCCAGTGGGTCGAAAGCTACCTGACCGCCAACAAGCTTTATTGCATCTATATCGCCCCCAACGAAGCAGCGGTACGCGAGCATGCCCAAAAGGGGGAATTCCCCGCCAACAGCATCGCCGAGGTCCGGCGGGTGATCGACCCCACCACTGCGGAAGCCTGCGCTTGATAGTCGGGGCCTTGTCTGAGCGTCCGGCTGGAGTCTCTCAATAAATAGCGGAATTTTAGAACCAGCGGGACTGCCGCTGAATGTTTAGGCGGTCCCACTGTCGCCTGCGGCCTGGAGGTGCTATGTCCCTGATCGATCCCTTTGGACGAAAAATAGATTATCTGCGGCTTTCCGTGACTGATCGCTGCAATCTGCGTTGCCGTTACTGCATGCCGGCCGCGGGGGTAGTCAAGCGGCGCCACAATGAGATCCTTAGCTTCGAGGAGCTCTACCAGATTGCGGCCGTGGCCACCGAGCTGGGGATCCAAAAGATCCGTATCACCGGTGGCGAGCCCCTGGTGCGCAAAGGCCTGATCGACTTTCTCGCGCGGCTGTCGGCTCTGCCGGGCCTCGCGGAGTTGGCGCTGACGACAAACGGTTCACTGCTGCCAGGCATGGCCGAGGATCTGCGTGCGGCCGGTGTCTGTCGCCTGAACATCAGTCTCGATTCACTGCAGCCTGACCGCTTTGCGCAGATCACACGTCAGGGCGAGCTGGGCGAGGTTTTAGCGGGCATCGCAGCGGCCGAACGCGTCGGACTGCCGCTGAAGATCAATACTGTGGTCATGCGCGGGGTGAATGATCACGAGATCCCCGATTTCATCCGCCTGACTCAGGAGCGCGCAGTACCGGTGCGTTTCATCGAATATATGCCGGTGATCAAGGAGCCGGGCTGGCAGTCGCTGGTCATGACCGGCGCGCAGATTCTCGAACGGATCAGCCGGACTCATCAGATCGAGCCGCTTGAAGCGGCAGATCGCGCTGGCCCGGCCAGGATGTTCCGCATCAAAGGTACGGCCGGAACCTTCGGCCTGATCACTCCGCTGTCAGGCCATTTCTGCGCAGATTGCAACCGGATCCGGGTTGCGGCTGACGGCCAGGCCAGCAGCTGTCTCTTCTCTGACCACAGGATCGATTTTCGCCCGGCGCTGAAGGCGGGTGGCTGGGGGCCACTGGCCGCAGCCCTCAAGGGGTTGATTGCGGCGAAACCCGACCGCCACCTGCTGTCAACTCTGGACGCCCCCCATACCCCCTTTGCCATGTCGAACATCGGTGGCTGAATATTGCAGGAGAAACGCCATGACACCCCAGGTGATTGCAGTCTGTACCAGTGAAAAGAAGGGCGAGCGCAAGGTCCCGGTTGCGCGCGTGCTGTTCAAAAAAGACCACGGCCTGGCCGATGATGCCCATGCCGGACCCTGGCATCGCCAGGTCAGTCTGCTGGCGATGGAGAGCATCGACAAGATGACGGCCTTGGGCCTGAAGGTCGGTCCGGGAGATTTTGCCGAGAACCTCACCACCGTCGGCATCGAACTGCCTGGCTTGCCGATCGGCAGCCGCCTTGCGGTCGGCAGTGCGCTGCTCGAGATCACCCAGATCGGCAAGGAATGCCATCAGCGTTGCGCCATCTATTATCAAGCCGGGGATTGTGTCATGCCGAAGGAGGGGGTCTTCGCCAGGGTAATCCAGGAGGGTGAGGCGCGCGCCGGGGATGCGATCCGCCTCGTCTAAAGTGATCGGCCCGGCGACCTTATCTTCAAGGCGCAGGGCCGATCACTTTTTAAGTACGATCCTGAAACGGCAGAATTTCCGCTGAAAAAAGTCCGAAAGCTCAGCCGGGTCTCCGGCTCAGCCGCAGGCATATTTTCGGTTGCCTGTCCCCTGACGGCGGGATTCGGCTTCAACGAAGTCGAGGCAGTTGCGTAGCAACTGGGTGATGCTGACTCCGTCACGGTCGGCGCGTTCTTTAAGAATATCCATCTCCTGATTATCGACACGACAGGACACAATAAACCGCTTCGAATTTTCTTTCATCTTTGCCATCAGCTATCTCCCTCTAAGGTTGCTAGGTTCAAGGTTGGTCGTTCGATCTATCAGGTGCGCTTAACCGGTTTTTTGCAGGCGGGACGGCAGACCCTGCAGGTAGGCGTCGATGCTGGCTGCGGCGCGCTTGCCATCCCCCATGGCCAGGATCACCGTGGCGCCGCCCCTGACGATGTCGCCCCCGGCAAATACGCCGGGCAGGGTGGTGCTGCCATCTTCATTAGCCAGGATATTGCCCCACTGGTTCAACTTCAGCTCGGGAGCGGTTGCGGTCAGCAGGGGATTTGCCCGCGTGCCCAGGGCGTTGATCACCACATCGGTTTCGAGCAGGAAGGTCTCCCCGGCGAGCGCAACCGGTCTGCGCCGGCCACTCTCGTCGGCCTCACCCAGCACCATTTTTTGACAGCGCAGCGCTGCGACCCAATCGTTTTCGTCGCCAACAACCTCGAGCGGCGCGGCGAGCATCACGAATTCGACCCCCTCCTCCTGGGCATGATGGATCTCTTCGACCCGGGCCGGCATCTGATCTTCTTCGCGGCGATAGACGATCATCGCGCTGTCCGCCCCCAGCCTGCGGGCGATCCGCACGCAATCCATCGCCGTATTGCCGCCGCCGATGACCGCGACCCGCTTCCCCTGGATGATCGGGGTCGCGCAATCGGCACGCTGACCGGCCCCCATCAGGTTGACGCGGGTCAGGTATTCATTGGCCGCATAGACGCCGCTCAGGTTCTCCCCCGGGATGTCAAGCAGCACCGGCAGACCGGCGCCGTTGCCGAGATAGACGGCATCAAACTCCTGCTGCAGTTCGGCCAGAGTCAGGGTCTTGCCGATAATGACGTTGCATTCGATCTTAACCCCGCGCGCGACCAGACGCTCGACCTCGACATCGATAATCTCTTTGGGGAGACGAAATTCGGGGATGCCGTAACGCAGCACTCCGCCGGTGTCGTGCAGCGCCTCGAAGATCGTTATCTCATGCCCCTTGCCGACCAGTTCACCGGCGAGGGTCAGGCCGGAGGGACCGCAACCGACCACGGCGACCCGTTTGCCGCTCGCTGGGCGGAGTACGGGGCTCGTTAGATCCGCGCTGTGCGTCAGGCTCCAATCGGCGACGAAGCGTTCCAGATAGCCGATGGCCACAGGCTCTCCCTTGATGCCGCGCAGGCATTTCGCTTCGCACTGGGTCTCTTGTGGGCAGACCCGGCCACAGACCGCGGGCAGGGCGTTGTCCTGTTGCAGGATATCGGCCGCCGCAGGGATGTCGCCTTCTGCCAGGGCGCCGATGAATTCAGGGATTGAGACCCCGACCGGGCAGCCGGCAACGCAATTTCGCCCACGACAGAGCAGACAGCGTTGGGCCTCTGCGATAGCCGCCGCCTGCGACAGTCCGAGATTAACCTCTTTGAAGTTGCGGCTGCGTGGCTGTGCGTCTTGGGTCGGCATTTGAATGCGCTGGATACTCAGGCGCTGCTTGGAACTCAGGGTCGTTGGCATAAAAGATTTATCCTTTTTATAAGAATCAGTTGCCGGACAGGCGGCAGGCTTCCTCGTGTTTTTCGTACATCCTCAGGCGCTTGGCGAGACCCTCGAAATCGACCAGATGGCCATCGAACTCCGGGCCATCAACGCAGGCAAATTTCGCCTCGCCACCGATCTGCACCCGGCAGCCACCGCACATGCCGGTGCCATCGATCATGATCGGATTCAGGCTCACGACCGTCGGGATCGCATAGCTCCGCGTCAGCTCGGTGACAGCGCGCATCATCGGCACCGGGCCGACGGCGAAGACCGTACTTGGTCGCGAATCCGGGGCCTCGATCAAAGACTTCAGTTCCGATGTGACGAAGCCCTTGGTCCCGGCACTGCCGTCGTCGGTGGTGATACGCACCGCCTGACAGAATTCAGCAAGTTCATCGGCCAGAATGATCAAGGATTTGGTGCGACCGCCAATAATCGTCGTGACGCTGTTGCCGGCCGCGGCCAAAGCCTTGGCCATGGGGTAAAGCACCGCGGTGCCGACTCCGCCGCCGACACACACCACCCGGCCCCAGGTCTCGATCTCCGTCGGCATCCCCAGCGGGCCGGCCACATCCTGCAATGAGCTTCCAGGCTGGAGACTGACGATCTTTTGGGTGCCGGCCCCGATCGCCTGGACAAAGAGGGTAATCGTCCCCTGTGCGCTATCGGCGTCGCCGATGGTCAACGGAATCCGCTCTTCACCCTCGCTCGCTCGGACCATGACAAATTGCCCGGCCTGACGCGCAGTCGCGATTCTTGGGGCCAATACCAGGATGCGATGCAACCGGGGGGCGATAAGCTCGTTTCTCAGAACAGTGAACATGTATACTCCGCAAATAGCTGATCAAAAACACATTTGCAGTTCTTTTAGCTAAAGGTATGCCATCTCGGCAAACAGCCGAAATCTAGGGTTTTAGCGGGTGGGAGACAGTTACTCATGTGGAAGCATGCAGTCAGTTGTGGGGCGCTTTGTCCCAGAATGGAGCAGTGCGGAAGGTCGCCTACCAATAACTAAGACCATCCCTTGCGAGCAAGGAACGGTCCTCATGCGGAACAGAGGAGGAGAGCAGAATCAGTTCAAGCAGGTTCAAGCGTTCGGACAACTGCTGGGGATAAATTATGCCGAAGCTAGCTGTGTCGGACCCAAAAACAACGGAACCCAGGGTCTCCGTAGGGTCCGGGGACGAAAAATTTCTTTGCAGAGGTGGTATCTGGCGAGCCACCGCTCAGCCAGCAACCGGTAAAGAGGCTGAGAGCAGTTCATTCCGGCACCACAACCAGATGAACCATTTGCTTCAATAAGGTAGTGGCCTCAGCGCCACCACAGCTCGATTTAACCACCAGATTGACCCGCACCATAAGTTGGTATTTGCCAGCCACTTTGGGAGTCACCCGGATCTCTGGATAGCCGGTCAGGATATCGGCTGGTGGCCCATCGGGCCCCTTGATCACCTCGGCCAGCGACACGATAAAATGACCGAAGGGGATCGATTTCGGCGCCAATTGTATGTGCACCAGGGTCGGACTGCCCACTCGCCCGGTTAATTCGGTGGTTTCCAGGCTGGCCGTAAACATGGGTTGGTTGAAGAGAGTGGCGGGATGAATTGATGATGTTGGCGCCGGCAATGATGCGGCCCCGGCCCCGGACAGTCCGAGGAAGATGAACGCGAGGATGATGATCCCTATTCTCATCGAACTTCTCCACACCAATGTTAATAACAGAGAGAGAGAGGCTGCGGACAGCGTGCTGAAACTGCCCGCAGCCAAGTTAAGCGATCAGCTGTTCCGCCGCACGATGCGTGGCACCTTGGCCAACCGGAAGCGGGTCGATGGGCCGATGTCGGTTTTTTTGAAGCCGGGTGGAAAAGAGACCGCACCCTCCTTTTTCTCCGCCAGGTTGACCAGGGTCAGCGCCCCGGTGGGGCAGGACTGCACGCAGCCTGGTTGCTTGCCCGCGTCTTGACGCGCGTAGCACATGTGACACTTCTCTGCCTGAGCGGTTTTCTGATTGAATTTGGGCACGCCGTAGGGGCACTCGGTAATACATTTTTTCTCGCCGGTACACTTATCAATATCGATAACCACCGCACCATCCTTTTCGCGTTTGTAGATCGCCTTCTCCGGGCAGGCCGCGGCACAAGCCGGTTTTTCACAGTGATTGCAGGCCAGGCTATAGAACGCCAGGTCGCGGTGCGGGAATGAGGGATCTTCGACCGACTGCAGATTGCGCCAGGCGATGCCCGGCTCGACCTGATAGGTGTTTTTGCAGGCCATGGCACAGGTGTAGCAGCCGACACAACGGTTCACATCAACGAAAAATGCTTTTTGGTTTTTCATCTGTTAGCTCCTAGGCCTTGGCGATGTCGGCAAACTGGTCATGGATCGCGACCCCAGGTGCGCCGGTCTTAAAGGCGCCCATATCCGAGGATTCGTCATCGACCAGGGTATTGACGTTGAAGTTGTTTTTACGGCCAAACCAGCTCTCGTACATCAGCAGCGCATCAGTGGGGACATTGTCGGTTAACTTGGCCTTCATGCTGAGTTCGCCGATCTTGTTGAAAACCCGCACCAGTTGCCCCTCTTTGATCCCCCGCGACTTGGCGGTCTGCGGATGCAGATAGACAAAGGGCTCGTTATTGAAGTCATGCATCCAGTCCAGATTCTGGAACTGGGAATGGAGCGAGAATTTGCTGTGCGGGGTTAAGAGTCGCAGTGGTCCGTAGGCCTTACGGCCCGCCTTGTATTCCGGGAGCGCGGCATGGCCGTTCGCGGCGGCCAGTTCAGACCTAAACTCATACTTGGTAGAAGGGGTCAGAAATTTACGATCCGGGAATGACGCCGATTTCAGCTTGGCCTTAACCGGTCCCTGGCGCAGTTGCTGCCAGGAGTCGATACCAAACAGATCGTAGATGCCCTGGTTGAACTCCTTCTCCATCCACTGCTTGCTGTCGATCTCTTGGGGGAAGGTGCAGGAACCCGGCTGTTTGGCGTTCATTTTTTTCGACAGGGCTGCCGCGATGTCGATATCGGTCTTGGTCTCGTAGAGTGGTTTGACCGCCTGCTCGTTGAGACTGAGCCAGTAGTGCCAGTATGAGACGTTAACCGTCCAGTCCTCAAACGGGGTCACTGTCGGCAACACGATATCGGCCTGCTCGACGGTCGGATTGAAAAACAGGTCGACCGCTACGATCAGCTCTAACTTTTCGAAAGCGCGCTTGATCTTGTTGGTATCGAAATCCTGGCTGAGTACGTTTTTGCAGGCGACCCACAGCATGCGCACCGGCGGATCGTTGGTATCAAGAATCTCCTGGGCAATCTTATTGATATTAACCGTGCGGTCGCGGTATTTAGCCTGCTGGTCGCCGCTGGCCCCGTGGAACTCACCCATCGGACCGCCCTTGCCCAGCCAGCCCTTGGAACCGGCGGGTTTGTCCTGGATCATGGCGTGGTAGTTGAACCCCCAGGTCTGCAGGTGACCATAGCGGGCACCGCCACCGGTCTTGCCGATGTTGCCGGTCATGGCCACCAGGGCGTCGATGGCGCGCACATTGGCTCCGCCGTTGACGTGGCGCTGCATGCCGTAACCGATCCAGATCGTGGCCGGGTCGGCCCTGGCGAATTCTTCGGCGAGTTGACGGATTTCTGCGGCCGGAATGCCGGTCTTCTCGGCGGCCCAGGTGACAGTAATGTTCTTTTTCAGATAGGCCTCGAATTCCGCATAACCAAGGGCATACCGGGTGACAAACTCGCGGTCGACCAGCTGCTTGTCAACCAGATGGCGCGCCATGCCCAGGGCCAGGGCACCGTCTTCACCGGCGGCCACCTGCAGATAGAGGTCGGCCTTGGCGGCGGTTTGGGTTAGCAGTGGATCGATGACCACCACCTTGGCCCCGCGCTCGCGGGCCTCGTAGATGTATTTCATCGTATGCACCGAGCAGAAGGCCGGGTTCGCCCCCCAGACGATGATGTATTTACTGTGCACCATGTCTTCCGGGTCGTTGCACCACATCGAGCCGGTATCGTAGTTCTGCGCGTCGATGCCGGCTGGCCAGCAGGGGGTGCCGACAAAGCGCGTGGTGTAGCCGAGGGAGGACATCATCCCCTCGACCCCGTAGTGGGTAATGCCAAAGTTGCCCGAGTACTTGGTCAGTCCCAGCCCGAGCAGATTATCGTCCTTGGCCTTGATCTCAAGAATCTTGGACGAGATGGTTTCCAGAGCCTCGTCCCAGCTGATCCGTTTCCAATTACCACTGCCACGGCCGATCTGCTTCATTGGGTACTTGATGCGATCGGGGCTGTAGAGCTGGCGAGCGTAACTGTTCCCCTTGACGCACAGGCCACCGGCAGTGAAGCTCGACTCGGTTGCCCCTTCAACGTACTGCAGCACGCCGTCCTTAACGAAGCTCTTGATGCTGCAGGTGTCGTAGCAGTTGCGCGGACAGGCGTTGCGGAAGATCTGGTACTCCGCCTCATTCAGCAGGTCTTTGGCCTCGACCAGCAACGGTTGCAACAACCCGCTCGGCATGGTGGCCAGAACGCCGGTCGCCAGCAGCCCTTGCAAAAACCGCCGGCGGCTGTGGTTGCAGGCCAGGGTCTTTTCCATCTGTTTCTGTTTCAACTTTTCCATGGCAATCTCCCTTATTCGTTATGCGCTAATCGTCGATCGGTGGATTTCAGACTGTCGATTTTCTCCGCCAGCCAGGCAGCCAGGACATCGATTGTTATCAAGATTGCGGCGGGCAGATTTTCTGCGGCGCGCACACGCTTGAACCACGACGGCAGCCATTGGGCTAGGTGCTCTTGCAGAAAATAGTTCCACAAATCTTCAACCTCGGGGCTGCTGTGCGCTTGACGGATGGTTAACAGGCGGATGCAGGCATCCAGCTCCAGGCTGAGATGATCATCGGGCAGGCTCTCCTGCCAGGGAGACTGGAGCCCGAGCATCTCGAAGATCTGCCGGGTGATCAGAGTGCTTTTGCCCATCACCTGCGGTTCGGGTTCCAGATAGACCGAAGCGAAAAACGGGGCGAACGGCGCCATGGGTCCGATGAAGAGTCGGTTGAAGGAGAATTCGAGCGCTTCCCAGTCGTTGACGCTGGGTAGGTCGAAGGAGACCGCCATGTTGAGGGCGGCATAGGCCGCGGCCAGTTGTACTTCATTCCGGGCGATGAAAAAATCCCGCAGCGCCTCAAGTTGTTGCAGTTCTTGCGTGTCGTTCATACAACCTCCCATCGAGAAAAGCAGCGGCCAGGAGCGGCGGCTTTGGTAGTCTAGGAGAGGATAGGGCAAAGCGGCAGGGGGAAATATTGGGGGCTAAATGGGTATAATGGCCTACCCATTATCTGCGTGAATGGGAATTTCGGGTAGGTGATGGGTAGGGATGTTGGCCAGGGCTGAACCATGTCAGACTGCCCCAGCCAAGCGGTTTCTAATCAGTCGGAGAGCTGCAGTTCCTGCAGGTAGCAATAAAGATTGACGGCGCGGGTGAGACCGAGTTTCTTGCGGATATGTTTGCGATGGGTCTGGATGGTTTCGGTCGATAGGTTCAGGGCGTCGGCCATCTCCTTGGTCGAGGCGCCGGTCTGAATAAACTGACAGACCTTCATCTCAGCCGGGGTCAACCGGAGCAGCCCGCTCTGGGGGCGGCCGTCCGATGCGCTGGCCACCGCATCGAGCTGACTCTGCAGAATATCCAGATAGCCTTGCCGGGCGCTCTCCGCGTTGGCGCGGCGGGATTTTTCAAGGGCGGGCATCAGCTGGGACTGTATCCGCTGGCTTAGATCGCGCTGCATCTCCTGGCGTTCCTGGCCGACGGTTTTCATGACATGTCGCAGGGCAATGTTGGCCTCTTCAAGCTGGTTTTTTTCATAGACCAGTCGTTCCTGTAAAGCCCTCTGGGTGGTGATATCCCGCACCAGCAGCTGCAGTAATGGACCGCTGTCGAGCTCCACCCGGTTGAGGGTGACCGCCATGGGAAAGAAATCTCCCTGGCAGCGGCGGCCGGTCAACTCGCCACTCCAGATCTGTTCCTGTTGAAGATCTTGCACCGCCTGTTGTAAGACCATGGCGCTCTCTATGTCGCAGAACTCATGACATTTGCGCCCCGACAATTGTTGCAGGGCACAGCCGAACAGCTCGCCGCTGCGGTGGTTGGCCTGTATCACCCGCATCTCGTGATCGAGCAGCAGAATGCTCTCGCCGGCGGCGGCGAAGAGTAGCTGATATTGCTTCTCGGTGTCGGCCAGTTCGACCGATTGATCCTGAACCTGTTGCTGCAAGCTATTGCGTTGTTGAACCAGCAGGCTGATATCGCTCAGCAGCACCAGGTAGCTGCTCGAGGCCAGGCTGACATGCTGTAGCGGGACCAGTTGCAACTGGAAAAAGGCGGTTGCGTTGAAGAGCGGAATTTCATGCGTGAGGTTGAGCGGATACTGCTGGAGCAGGGTCTGAATGTCTGCAACCTCCAGCTTCAGGACCTGTCCTAAAAAACGGCCCTGCAGGTCGGCCTGCATCAAGCTGGCCTCGGCCGCCGCATTGGTGCGGGTGATCAGTCCCTCTGCATCGATGATCAGGATCAGGTCCGAGGTCGAAGCGAGGACATTTTCCAGGGTACACTTCTCCATGGTCAGCAGCCGGTTGGTCTCATCGACCCTTTTTTGGATCTCCGGCTCTGAGAGCGCGGTCATTTCTTGAACCACCAACACCTCGGAAGCATCCGCATAGCGCCGCAAGAGGACAAGGGCCGCCAGTTTGGCCTGCCCAGCGGCTTCTGCCGCCAGGATGATCTCCTCCAGCGCCTGGACCATGGGTTTGAAGGCGATCAGGAACAATCCAGAATTGATGCCGCGCGCGCGATGCCGGCGCCCCTCTTTCAACATGAAATCGGCCCAGTTCTGGTCATTGCCGAGCAAGCTGGAAAAATCCTGGTCCAACTTTCCCAGTTTGACGAAATGTATCAGGGGGCTCAAAAAGCCCTCGAAGGAGGCGACACAGTCCTCTCGCTTGGCGGTCGTATGTTCCAGGACCCCGACTTGACGCATGCCGGAGGTCCATTTCAGCAGAAAAGACTCGAGGGCATTTGGCAAGCTGAGGATCAGATCACAAGCGGCTGCGGGACAATCGTAGCTCATCTGAGTCGGTTCTTTATCCATGTGAAAGCACCTTCATTTAGCGACCGCTTCTTCAATAAACAGAACTTTCATTGATCACGAGCTCTAATCCTAGCACCGGACATCTGGACGAGCCAAGACGCATTTCCAGGGTCAGCGA
>JAAXQE010000186.1 GCA_012974425.1 Geopsychrobacter sp. | reverse complement strand
GGCGGGAATCCAGGAACTGTCGCGAGGCATGGATCCCCGCCTTCGCGAGGATGACTGTCGATCGGTAATGCTTTTGTTTGTCATGGACTTTCAGTCCCGATAGGAACCTATGCACTGAGCAACCTCAAATCCAGTAAAACAGTTTTCTTTACACAACAACTAGCGGATTGAAAAAGTTCCGAACTCCCCAGTCACTGCCTGCTCTTCAATCACAATCCGATCAACCCTGGCCAATTCCGGTCCTGAGCGACACCAGGTTAGGGTCGCTGTGACCCCCTGTTCCTCCCCTTCTATCAGCGCTTCGACTCTGCCATCCGGCAGGTTGCGCACCCAACCGGTCACGCCACTTTTTAGTGCTGTCTGGCGGGTGTAATAGCGGAAACAGACCCCCTGGACGCGGCCGGTAATCAACAGATGACGGCGAATCAGCGGCATCTTCAGTCTTCTCCCGTGAGCTGTTTGATCAGTTGCAGGAAATCTTCCTCACCCAGAACATTGACCCCGAGTTGCTCGGCCTTGGCTAGTTTGCTCCCGGCACCCGGGCCGGCGACCAGATAATCGGTCTTCTTGCTTACCGAGCCGCTGGCACGTCCTCCCTGTTGTTCAACCAACTCTTCCCCTTCGCTGCGACTGAAGCTTTCGAGTTTACCGGTAAAGACGAAGACCTTGCCGGTCAGGCCTGTCCCGCGTGAAGTGGTGCTGGTTTCGGGTTGAACTCCGTTTACCGCCAGCTGAGTCAGGATTTCAAGATTGTGCGCGTCGGCAAAAAATGCCAACAAGCTGTCG
Organism: Geopsychrobacter sp.; assembly: GCA_012974425.1. Classification (GTDB taxonomy): domain Bacteria; phylum Desulfobacterota; class Desulfuromonadia; order Desulfuromonadales; family Geopsychrobacteraceae; genus Geopsychrobacter. The sequence goes on along the minus strand of JAAXQE010000186.1, from coordinate 1,457 downwards.
GCAACCTGCGGGCCTATTTCGTGGGTTTCGAGCAGGCTTGCGCGATTCGCCGTGCGCAGCTCTGCAAGGCTGCCAAAGCGGCGGCTCAGGATCTTGGCCAGGTGGACTCCGACATGGCGGATTCCCAGGCCGAAGAGCAGCCTTTCCAGAGGGCGATTACGACTGGCAGCGATGGCCGCCAACAACTTTTCCGCAAGCACCTCGCCCATCCGCTCGAGGCGGAAGAAATCCTCTTTGCTCAAGCGGTAGAGATCCGCTACGCTCTGGACCAGACCGGCCTGCAGCAGTTGCTCGACGAAGCGGTCGCCCAGCCCGTCGATATCCATGGCACCGCGTGAGGCAAAATGTTTGAGCGATTCCTTGAGCCGGGCCGGACAGGCCAGGCCTTGACAGCGGGGCACGACCTCGCCGGTAGCGCGTGAGACCGCTGAGCCGCAGGCCGGACAGATGAGCGGTTCGGGGATTGGTTGCTCGCTGCCCGTCCGTTTTTCGATGACGACCTTGACAATGTCCGGGATAACATCCCCGGCGCGCTCGACAATGACCCGGTCGCCGATGCGGATGCCGAGGCGTTCGATTTCATCCCAGTTATGCAGGCTGGCACTCGAGACGGTAACACCGCTGACATTGACCGGGCATAGGTTGGCGACCGGGGTGATGGCTCCGGTGCGTCCAACCTGATAGCGTACCGATTCCAGTACTGTCTCTGCCTGGCGGGGTGGAAATTTACAGGCGATCGCCCAGCGCGGAGAACGGCTCTTTTCGCCGAGTTCCTGCTGCAGGGCGAAACTGTTGACCTTGACCACCATGCCGTCGATTTCGAAGGGCAGGCTGTCGCGTTGCCTCAGCAACCGCTGGTACTGCTTAAGGACCCCCTCGATATCGGCAGCCAGGGCGACGCTCTCCAGGTTGACGCGCAGGCCCCATTCGCGCAGTTTCTGCAGCATCTCGAGCTGATTGGTTGGAGGATTGACGGAGTGGATCTCGCCCAGGCCGTAACAACTGATCGTCAGCGGACGGTTGGCGCTGATGCGTGGGTCGAGCTGGCGCAGGCTGCCTGCGGTGGCATTGCGTGGGTTGGCGAAGGTTTTTTCGCCTTCGTCGCGTCGTTGTTCGTTCAACTGCTGGAAGGGGGCGAGTTCCATGTAGACCTCGCCACGCACTTCGAGTAAATCAGGGCCCCCGGTTCGCAGTAACAGCGGAATGGCGCCGATGGTGCGGGCATTGGCGCTGATCTCCTCACCAACCTGCCCATCCCCACGGGTCGATGCGTGCTGCAGTTGCCCATCCCGATAGACCAGTTCGATGGCCACGCCGTCGAGTTTCATTTCGCAGAGGTATTCGATCGGCTCCTCGCTGCCTAAAAATCGTTTGAGCCGGAGATCGAAGTCGCGTAGCTCCTCCGCGTTGACGGCATTCTCAAGGGAGAGCATCGGACGACTGTGAGCGATCTGACG
>JAAXQE010000185.1 GCA_012974425.1 Geopsychrobacter sp. | reverse complement strand
CCTGTCGACAGTCTCTTGCAACTGATATACTATGCGCGTTTAATTTTGGCTGGTTGGTTCTTGTCTCTCTTGGAGTAATTGATGGCAGAAGAAAATTTATGGCGACTGGCGGTCCTGCTGTTGCTCTTGCTCTTATCCGGTTTCTTTTCCGGTTCAGAAACGGCACTCATGGCTCTCGATCGCATGCGGGTCAAATATCTGCAACAAAAGGGGCGGCCGGGAGCTGCTCGTTTGGCGCAACTGCTGGAGCGTCCTGATCGATTGCTGGGCGGCATTCTGATTGGTAATAATCTGGTGAATATTGCGGCTTCGGTTGTCGCGACCGGATTCTTTGTCAGCCAATACGGTGAGCAGGGTGAGTTGCTGACCATCCTGATCCTGACCCCAGTCCTGCTGATTATTTCTGAGGTCTGTCCCAAGACCTACGCCGCCCAGTTCCCGGAGAAGACCTCGTTTTTTGTTTTGCGGCCGATTCTGCTGGTTCTTTGGGTTCTGTCGCCGCTTATTCATGTCGTGACCAGAATTTCCAGTCTGCTGACCGGTTTTTTCCATCGCGGTGAAAAGGAGAATGAGTCGCTCTCTGAAGGCGAGATCCGCGCGATTATCGAAGCGGGTGAAGAGAGCGGGGTGGTCGCAGCCGAGCAGCGCCGGATGTTGCACGGTGTTTTTGATCTGTCCGAAACGCGGGTGCGCGATGTCATGCTGCCGCGTACCGAAATCGTTGGTCTTGAGGCTGGCAGCAGTTTTGCGGTTGTGTTGGAAACCCTGCGTTCGGCGCGACATTCTCGCTTTCCGGTTTACACGGGAAGCTTGGACAACATTGTCGGCGTGATTCATTCCAAGGATATTCTCGCCTGTATCGGCAAGGAGGAGCTTTTTTCCCTGAAGGAGCTCTGCCGTAAACCGCACTTTGTGCCGGAGTCGAATCGTATCGCCTTGTTGCTGCAGAGTTTTCGCAAACGCAGGGAACATCTGGCGATCGTGGTCGACGAGTACGGGGGGGTCGAAGGACTGGTGACACTCGAGGATGTGGTTGAGGAGATCGTCGGTGAGATCCATGATGAACATGACATCGAAGAGCTTGATTTCAGACCGCTGGGACCGAAGTGCTTTCTGGTTGATGGCGCGGTTTCACTCAAGGTCTTGAACCGGCGCTTTCAGCTGGAGTTGCCCGAAGAGCATGTCACGACTCTGGCCGGATTCATGATGCAGCAGATGGGCAAGATTCCGGTCGAGGGTGATAGCTGTGAGATTGCTGGAATCGGTTTCTGGGTGCGCGTTATGGATGATCGTCGCATCGAGACGGTCGAGATGCGCTTGCCCTGATTTTTAATTTTTGCCCGGTAAATTTATTTGCGGGGGAGCTGTTTGGAAAATAGTTAAAGTTCTCGCCCTCTTCGAGATTCGCAGAGGGCGTTTTTGCTTTTTTTGGCCCCATTTCCCACCACCACAAACCCCGCGAAAAACCGCAAATATTCTTGACAGGGGGTGATCCCTTGGGTATCTTTTCCCAGTTAGTGTCAAATGGTGTTGAAACGTGTCAGGGAGCGCAATGTTTAACGGTGAATTCAATAATGCTATCGATTTGAAAGGGCGGGCAAGCATCCCGGCCGCCTTTCGCGAAGCTCTGCAGAATTCAACCGGGGATGTCTCCCTCTATGTCACTAAGTCTGACAGTGGGCTGGCGGCCTATCCCACCTCTGCCTGGCAGGGAATTTGTGACAGGGTCAATGCCCTGCCCCCTGGCCCCTTGCGCACTGCAAACCTGAGAACAAAAATTGCTCCGGCCAAAGAGTGCAGCTTCGATCGTCAGGGGCGGATTCAGCTCCCGCAATCGCTACGGGAATATGCCGCCCTGGAGAAGGATATAGTCGTGGTCGGTATGGGCGACAAGCTTGAAATCTGGAACCTTCAGCGCCACCTGGAGGCGACCGCTAAGTCAGAAGCTCTGCTCCGTGAGAATGAGCAAGCCCAAGCAGAGCTTGGTTTTTAGCCGGTGTCGGTGCTCTTTGAACATCAGTCGGTTATGCCGCGCGAGGTTCTCGATCTGTTGCAGCCTGCCGCAGACGGGATCTATCTCGATGGAACCCTGGGCGGGGCAGGCCATTCCAGGCTGATCCTGACGCAGGCACCAGAGGCCAGGTTGATCGGTATCGATCGTGACCCTGCGGCCTTGGCCAAGGCTGCCGAGGTTCTCTCCCCCTGGAAGGGGCAGTTCAGCCTGCACCATCGCACCTTTGACCAGGCTGGCGAGGTGTTGGCTGAGCTTGGGATTGAGGGCCTGGACGGAATGCTGCTCGATCTTGGCGTCTCTTCGCATCAGCTCGATACCGCCGAGCGTGGTTTCTCCTTTCGTTTCGACGCACCACTCGATATGCGGATGGATAGCAGCAAGGGACAGACCGCGGCTGATCTGGTCAATGAACTGCCCGAAGCTGAGCTGGTCAGGATCTTCTTCCAGTACGGCGAAGAACGTTACTCACGGCGGATTGTACGCGCCATCCTGACGCGGCGTGAAGCGGAACCCTTCAGGCGTACCGGAGAGCTGGCTGAGTTGATTCGCAACACGATCCCGGGGGGGCGTAAGCCGTCACGGATCGATCCGGCTACCCGAGTTTTTCAGGCCCTGCGGATTGCGGTCAACCAGGAGTTAGAGCAGGTTGAACTGGGCGTATCCCGCGGCATCGAACTGCTTAAGCCGGGAGGTCGGCTGGTGGTGATCAGTTTTCATTCCCTGGAAGATCGGATCGTGAAACATATTTTTCGTGACCAGGCCAAAGGCTGCATCTGTCCGCCCCGAATCCCGGTTTGCCGGTGCGAAAATGAACCTGCCGTTGAGATAATAACCCGTAAGGGGTTGAAAGCGCAGGCCGATGAAATTGATATGAATCCCCGTTCGCGCAGCGCTGTGCTGCGGGCTGTCAGTCGACTGGCTTGATAGCGGGATCTTGATGAGTAGAGGAGGTGGCGATGTCTGAAGCCGTACAGCGAACAGTTGTCAAGATTAACGGCTTTGTCCTGCATCGTCCGCGGTTGACCCCCGTCTTTATCGCCATCGCTCTGGTGGCGACCCTTTCGTTGGTGTTTGTCTGGTCGCGCTTGCAGGCGATCAACCTTGAGTATGATATCTCACGTATTGAAGGTTTGATCCGTTCCGATAATGAGGAGATCAAGCGTCTCACGCTGGAAGTGGCCCACTTGGGGAGCCACCAGCGGATAGAGGGCCTGGCTCGCCAAGAACTGGGTTTGCGTCTGCCGGCCCCTGGTCAGATTCGCAGGGTGGATTGATATGGCGCCGACCGAACGGAGCATGCGGGTCCGCATCCGACTGATCGGCGCAATCTTTGTCGTGTTTTTTTTGGCGGTTGCGGCGCGTGCCGGGTACCTGCAGCTGGTTATGGCCGAAGACCTTCGCGAGCGTGGCGATCAGCAGCAGCAACGGGTCATTAAGCTCACGCCACAGCGGGGCGCCATTTACGACCGTACTGGTGAAGAGTTGGCCTTAAGCCTTGAGGTCAAGTCACTCTACGCCAATCCGGCCGAAATTAAGAATCCTGAGTTGGTCAGGGCGCAGCTGGCTAAAGTTCTGGATGTTTCGTCAAAACAGCTGCAGCAGAAACTGACGGCGAAAAAAAGATTTGTCTGGCTCGAAAGACGCCTCTCGCCTGAGGTCGCCGAGCAGGTTGCTGATCTCAAGCTGGCCGGCCTGCATTTTGTGCGGGAGCATAAGCGTTATTACCCGCGCGGGCAGGTTGCCGCGCAGGTGGTCGGATTTACCGGCCTGGACCCCAAGGGGCTGGAGGGGATTGAACTGCAGTACGATTCCGACCTGCAAGGTGAAGCGGGACTGCTGATCTCGGAGCGTGATGCACGCGGGCGCGGGCTGGCCACCGCCGAACAGCATATCCGCGGTGGTGGCCCAGGCGGTAGCCTGTTTCTGACGATTGACCGCACCTTGCAATATATTGCCGAAAAGGAGTTGGCCCGTCAGGTCAAGGCGAGTCGCGCGATTGGTGGCACGGTGGTTATGATCGAGCCAGCATCCGGTCGGGTATTGGCGATGGCGAGTCAGCCATCCTATAACCCCAATGCGACAAACCGCTACCAGCCAGGGGATTGGCGCAATCGGAGCGTAAGTGATTCCTTTGAGCCCGGCTCGATCTTCAAGCCTTTCCTGTTGGCCGCGGCCCTGGAAGAGGGTCTGCTCAGCCCGAATAGCAAGATCGATTGCGAAAACGGCCGTTTTAAGGTTGGCGGGAAAACCATTCGCGATCACAAGGGCTATGGCCAGCTGAATCTGCACGAGATACTGAAGTATAGCTCCAACATCGGCCTCGCAAAGATCGGCAAAAAGTTGGAACGCGAAAAGCTGTACAGCTATTTGCGTGATTTTGGTTTTGGCGAAAAGACCGGGGTCGACCTGCCGGGCGAAGAGAACGGCACTCTGCATGCTCCGGAGCGTTGGTTTGAGATCGATCTGGCGGCCATCTCCTTCGGGCAGGGGGTCAGTGTGACCGCATTGCAGATGGCCGCCGCTATGGGAGCCATCGCCAACGGCGGCATGTTGATGGAGCCGTACCTGGTAGAGAAGATCGTCGATGGCGAGGGCACGCAGATTTATCAGCGTCAACCCTCTGCCGTCCGCCGGGTTGTTGCGGAGACTACCGCCAATCTGGTCCGCGAGATGATGATCGGGGTTACCGAACCGGGCGGGACCGGCACCAAGGGGGCGGTTGTCGGTTACCGGGTCGCAGGCAAAACCGGCACCGCTCAGAAGGTTGACCCGGTGACCGGAGGCTATTCGGTCGATAAGACTGTCTCCTCATTCATCGGGATGGTCCCTGCTGAAAACCCGGCGCTGCTGCTGCTGGTAACCATCGATGAACCGCAGGACCAGAGCTATGGCGGGCTGATCGCCGCGCCGGTGTTTAGCCGGATCGCCGCGGATTCCTTGCGCTACCTCGACATCCCGCCGACAGAAGCTGTCGCTAAGGCAGAACTTCCTGAGCAGCACTTGAGTTCAAAACCCGCGCAGGTCAGGACGATTACGCCTGGAGCGCCTGAAGATAAGGAACTCAGCCAGATGCCAGATTTCGCCGGGATGAGTTATCGCCAGGTCCTGGAGGCGATGGGAAGTAACGGCTTGAATATCAAGCTGACTGGCAGTGGCAAGGTCGTCGAGCAGTCGCCGCGCGCGGGCGAAGTTATCCGCTACGGGGCAAAAATCTGGGTAAGGTTCGGAGCCTGATATGGGGGTCTCTTTGAAAAAGAGTTTCCAGTTGCATGAATTGATGAGTGGACTTCCGGGTTTGCTGGCCACTGGCGATAGCGCCACAGTGACCGGTCTGGCCTGTGATTCACGTAAGCTGGTCTCCGGAGATCTCTTCTTTGCCCTGCCTGGAAGCGCCTGCGACGGTCAGGACTACATTGCTGCCGCACTGGAAGCCGGTGCCGTCGCGTTGGTTGTGAATCACCCCCCCGCAACAGATTATGGCGTGCCGGTCGTGGTCGCCGACAATGTCAGGTTGGCCATGGCCCTGATTGCCCAGCGTTTTTATGGCGACCCCACGGCAGATCTGCTGGTCATTGGTGTGACTGGAACCAACGGCAAAACCACGACAACCTACCTGCTCGAATCGATTCTGAAGACTGCCGGCTACCGGCCTGCGATATTCGGAACCGTCGATTACCGTTTTTCCGGCAAGCAAATCCCGGCATCCCATACCACTCCGGAATCGCTCGATCTTCTCAGGCTGATTGCCGAATTTCGTGCTGAAGGTGCCGATGCCCTGGTGCTCGAGGTTTCGTCCCATGCGCTTGATCAATACCGGGTTGACGGGATCCATTTCGATGTTGCGATCTTCACCAACCTGACCCCGGAGCATCTCGATTATCACCTCAATATGGATGCTTACTTTGCCAGTAAGGCAAGGCTGTTCGAGCTGCTGCCTGCGCGGCGCGCGGTGATTAACCTGGACGACAGCTATGGTATCTGGTTGAAGGAGAAACATCCCGCTGCACTCGGTTTTTCGCGCACGCAGCAGACCGATATCTGGTTGCCGCAACTGGAGTCAAACGCACAGGGGGTGCAGGGGGTCGTCAGCCTTGAGGGAGAAGTCCTGAATTTGAAATCCTCGCTGGTCGGCGACTTCAATGTCAGTAATCTCCTCGGAGCTGTCGGCGCAGCATATGTCGCCGGAATTGAGCCGGCAACGATTGAAAAAGGGCTCAGCGCCGCACCCCAGGTACCGGGGCGCCTTGAGCAGATTGAAAATGAGCATGCTGTCCTGGCTCTGGTCGATTACGCCCATACCAGCGATGCCCTGACTCAGGTGTTAACCGCCCTGGCTGGCATCCCTGCCCGGCGCAGATTTACCCTGATCGGCTGTGGTGGCGACCGGGATCAGAAGAAACGCCCCTTGATGGCAGCAGCAGCAGTTGCGGCGTCTGATCTGGTGGTACTGACCTCGGATAACCCAAGGACTGAAGACCCGCTGCTCATCCTGGAGCAGATGCGTCAGGGGGCCCTCGAAGCAGCTGGAGTTGAGCTGACTCTGAAGCAGGCTGCGGCCGGTGCCACCGGGTTTGTCGTCATCCCTGAGCGGCGTGCGGCAATCGAGTTTGCAGCCAGCCAGGTTGCGCAAGGGGACCTGTTGCTTGTCGCGGGCAAGGGGCACGAGGATTACCAGATTCTGGGAACGACAAAGGTCCATTTTGATGACCGCGAAGAGTTGCGGCGCGCATTTAATCTCAAGCAGCAGCTAAGGGGGAGTGATGAAGTTTGAGCTTGACATGATTGCGCGGATCATTGCCGCAAAATCACCCGAAAGCGGCAAGGGCGTAGAAATTACCGGGATATCGACCGATAGTCGCAACATAAATCATGGGGAACTGTTTGTGCCCTTGCGTGGTGAGCGCTTCGATGGCCACGATTATATGTCTCAGGCGGTGCGTAACGGCGCGGCCGCCTGTTTGAGTGAAGAGGTTATCTCGGGCCTGAGTGTGCCGGTGTTGTTGGTTGAGGATACCCTGCATGCGCTGGGCGATATCGCCAGTGCCGTGCGTCTACAGTTGCGCGGGCCGCTCTTCGCGGTGACGGGCTCAGCGGGCAAGACCACCACCAAAGAGATGCTCTCCCGCATTATGTCGCGCACCGGCGCCGGTTTGAAGACCGCCGGAAATTTCAACAACCTGATCGGTCTGCCGCTGACTCTTTTTGAATTGCAAGAGGTGCACTCTTGGGCGGTGCTTGAGATGGGCACGAGTGCTCTGGGCGAGATTGAAAGATTAACCGAAATTGCCGCACCCAATATGGGGATCATCACCAATATAGGTCCGGCTCATCTCGAAACCCTGATGGGGCTCGATGGCGTTGCCCGGGCCAAGGGGGAGCTCTTCGCCGGTTTAAAGGGGGGGACTGCGGTCGTCAATCTGGATGATGAGCGTGCAGCACGGCTGCCTATCGCCAATGGGGTGCGGCGTGTGACCTATGGCCTGAATCCAGATGCCGATGTGCGGGCCGAAGATATTCGCGACGGACAGAGCACTCTCAGTTTCCGACTGATGCTGCCTGAGCAAAACCATATGATCAAACTGCAGGCCTCCGGTCGGCATAATGTCCATAACGCCCTGGCTGCCGCTGCGGCTGCCTGGGCGATCGGGGTTGAGGGTCGCGACATATCTGCTGGCCTGGCCGACTTTGTGCCGGCTCCGGGGCGGATGAATATCTTTCCTCTGCCCTGTGGTGGGGAACTATTGGATGACAGTTACAATGCGAATCCGCTCTCGGTTACCGCCGCCCTGGAGACCCTGGGCGCCAAGGGGGGTGAGGGCCGCCGGATTGCTGTGCTTGGCGATATGCTCGAACTGGGTACCGAGGAGAACCGTTTTCATAGCGAGGCCGGCGCGAAGGCTGCGCTCTTGGTCGATATCCTGGTCACGGTTGGTCGCTTGTCACGGGCAACCGCGATGGGCGCCAGAAATGCCGGCTTGAGTGCCGCGTCGGTCATCGAACTGGTAGACTGTGATGCAGCGATTGCGGCTGTCGCCGGTCTGCAACGTCCGGGTGATCGGATTTTGGTTAAAGGATCACGCGGGATGCGCCTGGATCGTCTGGCCTCGGCCCTGCGTCGTGCAGAAGAGGGGCCCGCGAAGGCCCTGCAGGGAGGCTAACCAATGCTTTATCACCTTCTCTACCCGCTCCATACCGAATATTCGGTGTTGTATGTATTCAAATACATCACCTTCCGTACCATCTACGCCACGATCACGGCGCTGTTGATTTCGTTCATTCTCGGTCCCTGGCTGATCGAGACGCTGAAGAGATTGCAGATCGGTCAAAGCATTCGCAAGGTCGGCCCCGAGTCGCACTATATTAAAGAGGGGACGCCGACCATGGGCGGCGCCTTGATTATCCTGGCGATTCTCCTGCCGACCCTGATGTGGGCCGATTTGACCAACCTGTATATCTGGGTAGCCCTGCTGGTTACGGTCGGTTATGCCGCGGTTGGCTTCTGTGACGATTGGTTGAAGGTCGCCAAGAAGAACAGTGCCGGTGTTTCGGCGCGCAGCAAGATGTTCTGGCAGCTATTGATCGCTTTTGCCGCCGCCCTGCTGCTCTATCTGCATCCCGGCTTTGATACCAGCCTTTCGCTACCATTTCTGAAAAGCGTGAAGCCTGATCTCGGTTGGGGCTATATCCCCTTTGCCATGCTGGTCATGGTCGGAACAAGCAATGCGGTCAATCTGACGGATGGGCTGGATGGTCTGGCGATCGGTCCGGTTATCATCGCTGCGGCGACCTTTATGTTGCTGGCCTACCTGGCCGGTAATGCCAGATATTCGGACTATCTGCAGATCACCAGTGTCCAGGGGGCCGGCGAACTGGCAATTCTGTGTGGCTCGATGGTCGGTGCCGGACTCGGTTTCCTCTGGTTCAATACCTACCCGGCGCAGGTATTTATGGGGGATGTCGGCAGCCTGTCGCTCGGTGGGGCCCTCGGGGTAACCGCAGTCATCGCAAAGCAGGAGTTTCTGCTGGTCATCATCGGTGGCATCTTCGTCGCCGAGGCCTTATCGGTGATCGTGCAGGTTATTTCTTTCCGCTTCTGGGGGAAGCGGGTCTTCCGCATGGCCCCGATTCACCATCATTTTGAATTGAAGGGCTGGGCGGAGCCGAAGATTATCGTGCGTTTCTGGATTATCAGTATCATTCTGGCCCTGATCGGTCTTTCAACCCTGAAGTTGCGCTAAATATGGACTATTCGCAGAAAAAAATTGTGGTAATTGGGGCAGGCCTTTCAGGTCAGGCCCTGGTGCGCTTTTTCTGTGAAAAGGGTGCGCAGGTGACCCTGTCTGATCATCGTCAAGCGGCTCAGCTGAATGGCCTTGCCCTACTGAGAGATTGCGCGCTTAAGCTTGATCTGGGTGGACACAATCTTGACTACTTCAGACAGGCCGACCTTGTCGCGGTCAGCCCGGGAGTGCCGCTGGATATCGAGCCGTTGGTCGTAGCGCGTAAGAATGGCATTGCGCTGCTCGGTGAAGTCGAGATCGCAGTTCGTGAACTGGATGCGCCGCTGATCGGCGTGACCGGCACCAACGGCAAATCGACCACGACCAGTCTGATCGGTGAAATGCTGAGCGGTTGGGGACGCAACTGTTTTGTGGGCGGGAACCTCGGCACCCCGTTGATCAGCGCCTGTCAGGGTGACTATGACAGTTTGGTGGTGGAGCTTTCATCCTTTCAGTTGGAGACGATTGAAACCTTTTCGCCTGACTTTGCCTTGATGCTCAACCTGAGTGAAGACCATCTGGACCGTTATGCCGATTTCTCCAGTTACCTGGCGGCCAAGGAAGCGATCTTCAGCAACATGGGCAGCGGGCAATATGCCATCCTCAACGAGAATGATGGTCGGGTCCGCGAGTTAGCCGTACCTGTTGCAGTCAGGAAGGTCTGGTTCTCGGCGTTGCGTCTGCTCGATGAGGGGATGGGGCGGCGCGATGATCAGCTGGTCTGGCGTTGGCAGGGGGAAGAGAGCCGGTTCGATCTACGCCTGTTGAAGCTGCAGGGTGAGCATAATATCGAAAACGCCATGGCTGCGCTGATTGCACCCTTGCTCATGGGGATGCCGCCTGAACTGGCCTGGCAGAAGGTCTGTGGATTCGCTGGCTTGACCCACCGTATGCAGCTGGTTTCGGAATTCAACGCTATCCGCTGGTTCAATGATTCCAAGGGGACAAACGTCGGCAGTGTGGTCAAGAGTCTGGTCGGCTTGCCGGGCCCGGTTACCTTGATTGCCGGCGGCAAAGACAAGGGGGGAGATTATGCTCCCCTGCGTGATCTGTTGCGCCAGAAAGTTGGCAGGCTGCTGTTGCTGGGGGAAGCCGCAGAACGGATGAATACTGTTCTGGGTGACTGTTGTCCGACCGAGCGGGTCGCCGATATGGCCGAGGCCGTCAAACTCGCGGCACAAAAGACTGCAGTCGGCGGTACGGTCCTGCTATCACCGGCCTGCTCAAGCTTTGATATGTATCCAAATTATGCTGCACGTGGCGATGATTTTGTCGCGCAGATCCAGAAATTGGAGGGGCGCAGATGAGCTTGCAACGCGATTTCGACAGCACTCTGCTCCTGTTAGCTGTGACCTTAACCAGTCTCGGCGTGGTGATGGTCTTCTCATCCTCATGCATCATGGCGGGCGAAAAATATGGCGACGCCTTCTTCTTCCTCAAGAAACAGCTTCAGTTCGCGGTCATCGGCGCCCTGTTGATGACCCTGACGATGTACCTCGACTACGAAATCTGGCGCAGGCTGGCGATCCCCTTGCTGCTGATCGGTATCGGCCTGCTCTGCCTTTTGTTTGTCCCGGGGATGGGGGTTAAGGCCGGAGGAGCGGCGCGCTGGCTGCGGTTGCCCGGGTTTACCCTGCAACCGGCCGAACTGGTCAAGCTCGGGATGGTGCTCTATCTGGCGAGTTCGATGACCCGAAAAAAAGAGACGATCCGCTCCTTCAGCAAGGGATTCTTGCCATACCTGCTGGTGCTCGGCTTGATCCTCGGCCTGCTGATGCTGCAACCCGATCTTGGCAGCTCGATGATTATTGCCGGTGTCGCCCTGCTGATGCTATTGCTCGCCGGGGTGCGCTGGAGTTATGTCCTCGCCCTGGTTATCGCGGCTCTACCGGCAGTCTACTTTTTGATCATGAACGTTGATTACCGGCGCCGGCGTATTTTAGCCTTCCTGGATCCCTGGCAAGATCCCTACGATACCGGATTTCAGATTATCCAGAGCATGATTGCCTTTGGCGGTGGAGGTGTCCTGGGTCGCGGTCTAGGGGTCAGTGAGCAGAAACTCTTTTATCTGCCTGAGGCCCACACCGATTTCATCTTCTCGGTTATCGGCGAAGAACTGGGTCTGGTCGGTGTGCTGGTGGTGAGTGCTCTTTTCCTGGTTCTGGTGTTGCGTGGTTTGCGCATCGCCTGGTATGCCGAAGATCCCTTCGCCCGTTATCTGGCCTTTGGGCTCACGCTGCTGTTGGGCCTTGAGGCTTTCGTCAACATGAGTGTCTGCCTGGGGCTTTTGCCGACCAAGGGGTTGGCGCTGCCCTTCATAAGTTATGGCGGTACCAGCCTGGTCGCCAGTATGGTTGCGATCGGAATTCTGCTCAATATCTCGAGCAGGGTGGAGGTGCCGCGATGAAGATGCTGCTTGCTGGCGGCGGCACCGGAGGCCACCTTTTCCCCGCGGTTGCCATCGCAGAACAGTGGCTTCAGCAGGATGAAAATGCCGAAGTTCGCTTCGTCGGTACCGCGAAAGGGCTGGAGGCGAAACTCTTGCCCAAGCTAGGCCTGGCGCTGGAGACCATCGATATGGTCGGTCTGGTCGGGCGCGGCCTGAGCGGGGCCCTGCAGGTTCTGCCGAAATTGTTCAGGAGTCTGCGTCAGTCGCAGAGAATCCTGCAGCAATTTAAACCGGATATTGTCGTGGGTGTCGGAGGTTATTCATCATTTCCGGTGCTGACAGCGGCATGGTTAAAGGGGATTCCGTTCATTGTGCATGAACAGAATGCTCAGTTCGGATTGAGTAATCGGGTTCTGGCGCGCTTTGCACAGCGAGTTTGCGTCTCGCTCCCAGAGAGTGCCGCCGGCCTCCCGCAGCAAAAAGTGGTTGTTACCGGGAACCCGTTGCGCCAGGAGGTTGCCGGTCTCAGTTCGGCCCTCCCGCCAGCCGGTAAGCTGCTGGTATTTGGTGGGAGCAGAGGTGCGCATGCCATCAACCAACTGATGGTTGAGGCACTGCCCTTGCTGCGCCGCATGGGGGTGGATGCTGCGGTTGTTCATCAAACCGGTCAGGCCGATCAGGCTCAGGTCACAGAGGCATATCGTGCCGCCGGGGAGACTAGGGTTGAGGTCTTCGCCTTTATCGATGATATGGCGACGGCGTATCGAAATGCGCAACTGGTGGTCAGTCGGGCTGGCGCAACAACGATAGCAGAACTCTGTGCCTGTGGCAGACCGGCCCTGTTAATCCCTTTTCCCCATGCCGCAGCGGATCATCAGACTGCTAATGCTGCCGCCATGCAGGCGACCGGCGCGGCAAAATTACTGGTGCAGGCTGAGTTAACCCCGGAAATCCTGGCGGCAACCATCGGTGAATTGTTACCGGACAGGGCGCAACTGCAGCAGATGGCGCAGGCCGCAAAAGTATTGGGTCAAACCGATGCTGCAGAACGGGTTGTCGCGGTCTGCATAGATATCTTGAGCGAGGGCTGAAAAAGTGTACGGACGGATTCGCAAAATTCATTTTATCGGGATCGGCGGGATCGGCATGAGCGGGATTGCCGAGCTGTTACTGAATCTGGAATACCGAGTTTCTGGCTCCGATCTACGTGAATCGGACACGACCCGCAGATTGCGCGATCTCGGTGGTGAAATCGCGATTGGTCACGCCGAAGAGAATGTCGCAGGAGCAGATGTGGTGGTGACCTCTACCGCAGTCAAGGCAGATAACCCCGAGGTCGTTGCAGCCCATCGTGAGCATATCGCGGTTATCCCACGCGCTGAAATGCTCGCCGAGTTGATGCGGATGAAGTACGGCATCGCCGTTGCCGGAACCCACGGCAAGACCACAACCACCAGTATGATGGCGATCGTGCTGACTCATGCCGGGCTCGATCCCACCGCAGTTATCGGTGGTAAGCTCGATGCCCTCGGCAGTAATGCCAAGCTGGGACGGGGTAAGTTTCTGGTCGCCGAGGCGGACGAGTCTGACGGCAGCTTCATGCACCTCTCGCCGACAATCGCCGTGGTGACAAATATTGATGAGGATCATCTCGATTTCTATAGCGGAATCGCGGAGATTCGTGAAATTTTTATCGATTTTATCAACAAGGTTCCCTTCTACGGATGTGCCGTACTCTGCCTTGATGACCCACAGATTCAGGTGGTTCTGCCAGAGGTCAAGAAACGTTACCTGACCTATGGATTGAGTAGCCAGGCCGATTTCTATGCCACCGAGATCAGGATGCGTCAGGGTCGGACCAGTTTCACGGCGCATTATCATGGCGAAGAACTTGGCCGGATTTCATTCCGCATGCCGGGCCGGCATAACGTCTTAAATGCCCTGGCTGTTCTGGCGGTTGCTATGGAGCTGGCTATCCCCTTTAGCTCTATCGTCGGTGGCTTCCGTAACTTTGGCGGTGTCCAGCGCCGCTTCCAGGTGCGTGATGAGATTGCCGGGGTGATGCTGGTCGATGATTACGGACACCACCCTGCTGAGGTCCGCGCAACCCTGGCGGCTGCGCAAGCCGGTTGGAAAAAGCGTGTGGTCGCAGTTTTTCAGCCGCATCGCTATAGCCGGACCAAGGCCCTGTTTAATGATTTTTTGACCGCGTTTTATCAGGCGGACAAGTTGATTGTTACCGATGTCTATGCGGCCGGGGAGCTCCCCATTGAAGGCGCCGATGGCGAAGCTTTGGTTGAGGGTATTCGCATGCATGGCCATCGCGATGTCAGCTTTTGCACGAGTCTCGTCGAGGCTGCAGAGCTGTTGGCTGAGCAGGTTGAATCGGGCGACATGGTGATAACTCTGGGCGCCGGAAATGTGAATCAGGTTTGTGATCTGCTCTCTGAAAAGTTGGCTAAAAGGGTCTGATATGCAGGAGTTACTCGAAAATCTGCAGATCGGTTTTCGGGGAGAGATCCTGACGCATGAACCTATGTCGGCTCACACCAGCTGGAAGCTGGGTGGACCGGCAGACCTTTTCCTGGTGCCTGAGAGTCGTAGCGATCTACAGTTGGCATTACGCCTTCTGCGGCAACATCGGCAGCCCTGGCTGGCGATCGGCAACGGCACCAATCTGCTGGTCTCTGACCTGGGGGTGCGTGGCGCGGTTATCCAGCTCGGCAAGCTGAATAAGATCGAGTTTTTGTCCGGTGGCAAGATTGAGGTTGAAGCCGGAGTCCAGCTGTCGCAGTTGATTAAGCTCTGTTGCCAACAGGGGCTCGGTGGACTGGAGGAGTTGAGTGGTATTCCCGGAATGGTGGGGGGGGCTCTGTTGATGAATGCCGGGGCCCTCGAAACTGAAATCGGCAATAGCGTCAGTCAGATTTATCTGACCGACGGCCAGGGAGAATGGGCGTTACGCAGGGATCAGGTCGATTTCGCCTATCGCTACTCCGGGCTCGAGGGGCGCGGCCTGATAAGCGGGGCCCGGTTGCAACTGAAAAAGGTCGATCCTGTGGTGCTTGCCGCCCAGCGTCGGCAGGTGCTGAAGAGGCGTAAAGAGGTACAGCGGGTTAACGGTGCTCATGCCGGATCGGTATTTAAAAATCCACCCGGGGAGAAAGCCTGGCAACTGATAGACAAAGCCGGAATGCGCGGCGTTCGCAAGGGGAGTGCCGAGGTTTCAACTGAACACTGTAACCACATTGTCAATCAGGGTGATGCCAGTGCGGCAGATGTTCTGGAACTGATCAGAGCGGTTCAACAGGCGGTATTGCGCACCAGTGGAATCCGACTGGAATTGGAAGTCCGGTTGGTCGGCTGGGAGGAATAAGGGCAATGATCGAAAAGGCACAAATGAAAACCAAGCGGATCGGCGTTCTCTTCGGCGGCCTCTCTGCCGAACGCGAAATATCGCTTAAAACCGGTCAGGCGGTGCTGAAGGCCCTCGGAATTCTCGGTTATGCCGCGCATGGCATAGACGTGGGTCTGGATCTGCCGCGCCAGCTTAAGGAGGCGCAGACGGAGGTGGCCTTTGTCGCCCTGCATGGGCGCTTTGGTGAAGATGGTCGCGTTCAGGGCCTGCTTGAAATGTTACAGATCCCTTATACCGGCAGTGGCGTCCTTGCTTCAAGCATGACAATCGACAAGGTCGCGACCAAGCAGATGCTGCTCTACCACGAGCTGCCCACGCCCGGTTTTGAGGTCTTGAAAACCAAGCAACAGGCCAACAAACTGATCAATCAGAGTCGCTATTTCCCATTGGTTGTCAAACCGGCACGTGAAGGCTCGACGATCGGAATCAGTATTGTACAGAGCGTCGAGGCCTTGCGCCACGGCATCGATACCGCTGCTGCGCTCGACGCCATGGTGCTGGTCGAAGAATTTATTGATGGGCTCGAATTGACCGTCTCTGTTTTGAACGGCGAGGCCCTGCCGATTATCCAGATTGTGCCGAAGAGTGGCTTTTACGATTATCACGCAAAGTACACGCTTGGACAGACCGAGTATCTGTTGCCTGCGCCGATCGATGCCGGAGTCTACAGCCGGATGCAGCAGGCTGCGGTTGTGGCCTGTGAGGTGCTCGGTTGCCGCGGTGCCGCCCGGGTTGATTTCATGCTGCGTGAAAAAGAATTTTACTGCCTGGAGGTCAACAGTATCCCCGGGATGACCGAGACCAGTCTGTTGCCCAAGGCGGCCGAGGCGGCCGGACTTGATTTCGAAGAGTTGATCGAGATGATTCTGCTCGATGCAGATCTGGATAAGTAGTGCCCGCTTGGCACGCACGGGTTTCGCTCCTAAGGGAGACAGAATAAGGGACTATGCAGGATTACAAGGCCAACAGCAGCGGCAGCTTTCGCACCGGCACGCACCGGGTCAAGGCGAACCGCAAAAAGCAGCAAAAAAAGCCACTCAACGTGCGGAAGATTTTACATCGCTCGTTGTGGGTTGGGGTGCTGGGCTTTACCAGCTGTCTGGTCGTCTTCGGTCTCGGCCTATTGCTGCAAGTATTGCAGAGCTCGGATCTGTTTCGGGTGGATCAGGTCAGGATTGTCGGTGGCAGCCAACTGAGTCAGGCAGAGATTCTGGCGCTCTCGGATATTCAGAACGGGGTCAGTACCTTTGCGCTGGATCTTGAGCTGATCGGCCGCAAGATCGAGGAAAATTCCTGGGTGAGTCGTGCCCGCGTCGAAAGAATATTCCCGCGCCAGGTGAATATTGTCGTTAGCGAGCGGGTCCCTGCAGCGATCATCAATCTGGGCTACCTCTACTACCTGGACCAGGCTGGTGAGGTGTTCAAGGTGCTTGGCCGCGGAGATAGCTTCGATTATCCGGTTGTGACCGGCTTCGTCCGCGATGAACTTTTGCAAGATCCGCTCCTGGGTCGTGAACAACTGCAACGGGTTGTCGCCCTGATTGATGATCTCAAACAGCGCCGCAGTTTTAATCTCAACCAGGTTTCCGAGATCCATCAGGAAGAGAACGGCGGATTGACACTCTTCACCTTGACCGGTGGGGTGAAGGTAAAGTTGGGGGAGGGCGGACTAGCGGAGAAGTTGAACCGGCTCGAACGGATTTACGCCGAGCTTAAGCCACGCCTCGAAGCCCTTGATTATATCGATTTGAATGTAGATAAACGCATCATTGTCGGAATTGAGCCGCGGCTCGGCTCTGCTGCCAGCTGAGGGCCTAAGGAGGTTCTATGAGTTACAAACGTGAAAGTCTAATTGTCGGTCTCGATATCGGCACAACTAAAATTTGCTGCATCGTGGGCAATATGACCGAAGAGGGGCTTGAAATTGTCGGGATCGGCACCAGCCCATCAAAGGGGTTGCGCAAGGGTGTTGTCATCAATATCGAGAGCACGGTTGAGGCGATCCAGAAAGCGGTGCGCGAAGCCGAATTGATGGCGGGTTGTGAGATCAAAACGATCTATGCCGGAATCGCCGGTGGCCATATCAAGGGACTGAACTCGCAAGGGGTGATTGCGATCAAGAATCGTGAGGTCTCGCCGGAGGATCTCACCCGGGTCATCGATGCCGCCAAGGCGATTGCGATCCCGATGGATCGTGAGGTTCTGCACATTCTGCCGCAAGAGTTCATCATTGATGATCAGGATGGCATTCGTGAGCCCCTCGGCATGAGCGGGGTGCGGCTCGAGGCCAAGGTGCATATCGTGACCGGGGCGGTTGCCAGTGCCCAGAATATTGTCAAAAGCTGTAATCGTGCCGGAACCGATGTCGCAGATATCGTCCTTGAGCAGCTGGCTTCAAGTGAAGCGGTACTCTCGGCGGATGAGAAGGAGTTGGGGGTCGCGCTGGTTGATCTGGGCGGCGGCACCTGTGACATCGCGATCTTCTCCGAGGGCGCAATCAAGTACACCTCGGTCTTGTCGATCGGCGGTGATCATCTGACTAACGATATCGCAGTTGGACTGCGCACCCCGATGGCTGAAGCAGAGAAGATCAAGCAGGCATACGGTTGCTGCCTGACTTCGATGGTCGGCAAGGATGAAACGATCGAGGTCCCATCGGTCGGTGGTCGTGAGGCACGGGTCTTGTCGCGTCAGTTGCTGGCTGAAATTCTTGAACCGCGGGTCGAGGAGATCTTCACTCTGGTCAATCGCGAAATCATCAAGAGCGGCTACGAGGATCTGATCGCTTCTGGGGTCGTGATCACCGGCGGAACCGCGATTTTGCCTGGAATGCCAGAGCTGGCCGAGCAGGTTTTCAACCTTCCGGTGCGACGCGGAGTGCCGCAGGATATCGGTGGCTTGACTGATGTGGTTAATTCCCCGATTTACGCCACGGGCGTTGGACTGGTCAAGTATGGCAGTAAAAACCGTGATCGTCAGCAGTTCAAGATCGGTCAGGACAATGTGTTCGAAAAAGTCATTCAGCGCATGAAAGAATGGTTTGGTGAATTTTTCTAAGATTATGGAGTGACCCATTTAAGCTCAAAAACTGCCGGGGCTAACGCGGAGTGAATCCCGGACATAAAACAGAGGGAGTCTGTTATGCAAAACAATGAGGGAATCATGTTTCAATTCGAAGAATCCTTGGACCAGGGAGCGAAGATCAAGGTTGTCGGAGTCGGTGGGGGTGGCGGCAACGCAGTGAACACCATGATCCTCAACGAGGTCGAAGGGGTCGAATTTATCACCGCGAATACCGATGCTCAGGCCTTGCGGCGGAGTTCTGCGCCGATGAAAATTCAGCTGGGTGGTCAGTTGACCAAGGGACTCGGAGCCGGGGCGAATCCGGATATCGGTCGTCAGGCCGCCGAAGAGGATGCCAGCCGGCTCGAGGAGCTGTTTGCCGGGGCCGATATGGTCTTTGTTGCCGCTGGCCTGGGCGGTGGCACTGGTACCGGTGCCGCACCGGTTATTGCCAAGGCCGCCAAGGCCTCTGGGGCATTGACGGTCGGGGTGGTGACCAAGCCATTCTCGCGCGAAGGCAAGCAGCGCATGCTGCGTGCCGATGAAGGGGTCAAGGCCCTGGCCGAGGTTGTCGATTCCCTGGTTGTCATCCCCAATGACCGACTGCTCGGTCTGGCGGGCAAGAATATGAGTATTCTCGACGCCTTTAAACCGGCTGACGATGTCTTGCGTCAGGCCGTACAGGGGATTTCTGATCTGATCATCACCGAAGGTCTGATCAACGTCGACTTCGCCGATGTGCGGACCGTCATGAGTAATCGGGGCATGGCGATGATGGGGATCGGTGTCGCAGAAGGTGAGCGACGTGCCTTCGAGGCGGCTCACGCCGCGATCAGCAGCCCACTGCTCGAGGAGATCGACATCTCCGGCGCCATGGGCGTGCTGGTTAATATCTCTGGTGCCTCGAATATGACCATGGAGGAGTTCGAAGAGGCTTCGACCATCATCCATGAAAAGGTCCATGAGGATGCCAATATCATTGTCGGCCTGGTTATCGATGAGTCGCTGGGCAACAAGATCAAGATTACCGCGATCGCGACCGGCTTCGGTGAGAATTTCAAAGGGAAGCACCCGGTGACCGAAGAGATCACCCGCAACGCCCAGACGATGATGCGCAGCAGCAAGGTCGATCTCGACGTGCCGACCATCATTCGTAACCAGCAGAAGACTCAGCCACGCATGTCAACCTCTAGTCGTGACCTGTTCGGAGATGACGAGCAGTTCGATATCCCGACCTTCCTGCGTAAGCGGGTCGATTGATAGGACTGGCCGCAAGTCGCGGTCAGGTACCATTTAACGGCTGACTCTAAGTGCATTCAATTAGTGCATGGAGTGTTGCCAGCTAACTCATTGCGGGCGGTAAATCCCGTCTGACACTCGAGTTGAGCCTAGAATTCGGAGTTTCATTGTAATGTTGTGCCGGTACTCCGCCCGGCCGATGTACAGCGCATCTGTACGCTCTAATCCCGATCTTTGACGACTCCCTCGTCTCGGGGACCACTATGTGGTCCCTTTTTTTTATGCAGCTTGCACAGCGCAAAACTTGCTCCCGGCTATCATCTGAAACTATGATGTGGTCCAACAGCAAAGGAAGCCCCTTGTCCCGTAAATTACTCGATAAATATCAACAGCGTTACGCCGCCGAAACTGGCGACAATCAACCCGCGAGCGGGGCGTTACGTATTGCCCTGGTCTACCCCAATACCTACAACCAGGCGATGGCCAACCTTGGCTTTCAGTCTGTCTATCGGTTGTTTAACGCAAACCCGGATTGCAGCTGTGAACGCTTCTTTCTCCCCGACCGTGATGATCTGCTTGAGCATCAGAAGAGCGGCTTTCCGCTGGTCTCGCTTGAGACTGCGACGCCACTTAGTGAATTTGATCTGATTGCACTCTCGATCTCCTTCGAAAATGACTACCTCCATCTGCCGTTGATCTTTGAACTGGGCCAGGTGCCACTCTTCGCCGCACAGCGCGGCGCCACCGATCCGCTGGTTCTCTTCGGTGGGGTTTGTGCATTTTTGAACCCTGAACCGCTGGCTGAAATAGCCGATATAGTCGCGGTTGGAGAGGCAGAGCCGATCCTGCCCCAGTTGATTCCGGCCCTCAAAAGCCTGCTTGAGTCTCAGGATCGGACTCTTGCTGGGTTGTCCGATCTGCCCGGGATCTACCTGCCGGGCCAGAGCGAAATCGAATACGACGGCGCGGGCTGTATCAGCCGAATCAGCTCTGCGCCGGTATTGCGTTGTTATCTGGAACAGCTGGATGACTCAGCCAGCCGTTCATTTGTTATGAACAGAGAGATTGAGTTCGGCGACATGGCCTTAACCGAGGTGATGCGCGGTTGTTCACGCGGCTGCCGTTTCTGTGCGGCCGGTTACGTCTATCTGCCCGCCCGCGAACGGAGTCTTGAAAACCTGTTGCCACAGGTCGATGCCGGGCTCTGCCAGCGGGAACGGATCGGCCTGGTTGGCTCGGCGGTTGCCGATCACACCCAGATTGTACAGCTGCAGCAGGAGATCATGGCCCGTGGTGGCGAGGTCTCGGTCTCCAGCCTGCGGCTCGATGCCCTGACCGCTGAAGAAGCAGAACAGCTTCAGGCCGCGGGGCTGAAGACGGTCGCCATCGCGCCCGAGGCCGGTAGTCAGCGGATGCGTGATCTGATCAACAAGAACCTGGACGAAGCACAGATACTCCATGCCGTGCAATTGTTGGCCGATGCCGGGTTGATGAACATCAAACTCTATTTCCTGATCGGCTTGCCCGGTGAGAGCGATGCGGACATCGCGGCCATTTTGACCCTGGCGGAGCAGGTGCGCATGATCTGGCGCGAAGCGGGGCGGGCGCGTGGTTCCCTCGGGACCCTGACCCTGAGCGTCAACCCCTTTACCCCCAAACCCTTTACCCCTTTTCAGTGGGCCGGGATGGAGGGGGCGAAGAGCCTTAAGAAGAAGATCCGCACATTGCAGTCGGGTGTCTCCAGATTGCCGAATACCGAACTGATCAGCGAATCGATCCGCTCCTCGGTCCTGCAGGCTCTCTTGGCGCGCGCTGATCGGCGCATCGGACGGCTCCTGCCTGAGATCGCCGCCGGTGGCAACCTCGGCCAAATCCTGCGGCGCAACGATCTCTCCCTCGACTTTTATGTCACTCGCGAGCGCGCTGAGGATGAAATCTTCCCCTGGGAAGTGATTTCTCAGGGCAGCAGTCGCAGCTACCTGTGGCAGGAGTATCGCAAGGGGCTCGACGCACAGCTGACGCCGCGCTGTTTCGCCGGCTGCAAACGCTGCGGAATCTGTTAGGGGACAGGCACCTGCGGTGCCTGTCCCTCTCGCAACCCCTTTGAGGCAACAAGGCGCTGGACTGTAAACATTCCATAAGACATAGGGAGATTATTAATGAAAATTGCATTTCTGGGATTGGGAATCATGGGCCGTGCCATGGCCGAAAACTTACTGGCTGCCGGGCATGAGCTGGTGGTCTGGAACCGTACGCCTGAGCGCTGTGAGCCGTTAGTCGAAAAGGGCGCTACGCGCGTCGCAACCCCTGCCGCAGCGGTCGAAGCCACCGATCTCTGTATCGCCATGCTCGCAGATCCCGAAGCGGCCTGCGATGTGGTCTTCGCTGAGGATGGGGTGCTTGAGACGATGGCGCCGGGCAAGAGTTACATCGATATGTCGACCGTCGATTCTCAAACCGCCGAGGTGATCGCCTACGAGATCGAAACCGCTGGCGGCCGTTTTCTTGAAGCGCCGGTCTCCGGCAGTAAGAAACCGGCCGAAGATGGCACTCTGGTGATTCTCGCTGCTGGCGACAAGTCCCTTTACGCTGAGGCGCTGCCGCTGTTTGAGATACTGGGCAAGAAGCATCTCTACCTCGGCGCGGTCGGCAAGGCTGCGGCGATGAAATTGTTAGTCAATATGACCATGGGCGGCATGATGACCCTGCTCTGCGAGGCACTCGCCCTCGGCAAGCGCTGCGAGCTGAGCGCCGAAGATATCCTCGAGGTCTTCTCTGCCGGAGCCATCGCCAACCCGATGTTCGCCATGAAGGGTCCACAGATCGCTGCCAACCAGCATTCGACCAACTTTCCGCTCAAGCATATGCAGAAGGATATGCGCCTGGCCATCGCCCTGGGTGACGAAATGCATCAGCCGTTGCAGTCTGTTGCCACCGCCAATGAACTGTTCAAACGAGCTGTCGCGGAAGATTGTGGTGAGTTGGATTTCTCCGCCGTGGCGCGCACCATCGGCGCCTGAGATCTCATTGGGCGGCAGATTGTGAAGGCATAATGAGGCTGCTCCCCGTTCGCCTTATCGCGTTACATGCTGTGAACATGTGGCAAACACCGCATATCCGCTGACAGCAAAAAAATCAATTTTCTGGAAGTGTTCGCGCAGCAGTAAAAAATTATCGACAAAGCTAAACTGTCCGCACTGGAGCAGCAGGGGCTGCTCCAGCGCGATGATGAATGACTTGCGCTAGGTCTGAAAGAAGAAACCCTCTCCAGTATTCGTGAAGTGTTTCGCCTTTATCCCGAGTTGGAAGCAGATGGGGAATTGAGGGAAGAGGTGGAAGGCTAAAAGCGATATTGTCCATTGTCCAGGTTTGACCCCTCTTGCATTTCCTCCTCTGGGTTCCTCCAACGTCTGCCCGTCTCGCGGTTGTTTGTGTTGTGGCCGGCAAGGATTTTCGGGTACCGAATACGATTTAGCGGCCGTACCTATTGCTCTGCGCCTCGCCCACCGCTTAACATATATTTAGGCCAGTGAATCTAGTGTAGCGTCGCGAAAAGTAGTTTCTTCTAGGAGTCTGTCGGACTATGCGAGGCGAAGCGAAAATTCTGATGTTTTAGAACAGATTTTGGTTCGCTTGCAGGCTCATAGCCATAGCTATGGGGCAAAAAAGGTACCGAAATATGGGCCAAACAGCAGGATTTGCAGCCGATTCATGGATAGTCCGACAGTCTCCTCGGCCTCCGGCACGCAACCTGGCGCCGGGGGCTAGCAGTCCTGCAAGGAGAACAGATGATGAAAAACTATATGCGTACCCCCATTGCCATTCTTGGCTGTCTGTTGATGAGCTTTACGTTCGCGCATGCCCAGACGATGTCCGAAGGTCTGCCGAAACTGCTCGACCAGGGTCAGGTGATGACCGACCCGGATGCCGCGAAGAGCCATCTGCAGCACAAACTGGAGGTGATGACCGTGCTGCTCGAGCTGGGTGTTGAACAGCGCAGCCAGATCGAAGCGTTGTTGATGGATACGATGATGAAGAATCAGGAACTTCGTCAGCAGAAGAGCGCGGCAAAGATGCTGCTCAAGGAGTTGGCTCATACTCGCCCCTTCGATGAGAGCGCTTTTCGTAATGCGGCCATGGACTTTGCCCATAAGAAGATCGACCTGAAGGTGTCCCGCATCAAGGTGAAAATCCAGGTCTTTGAGTTGCTGAACCCCGAGCA
>JAAXQE010000197.1 GCA_012974425.1 Geopsychrobacter sp. | reverse complement strand
AGCTTACCCCCGTGCGATTGCCCGGAATAGAGGCGCCCATTTTTTGTCGCCATGAATTTTTCGAGGCCTATCTCTTCCTGCCGAATAAACCCCTTGTCGGGCAAAGTGCCATTACTCACCAGTTCGATAACCGCACAGGCCGAGGCGGCGGTGGTCCAGGAGATGGCGCGCCAGCGTCGTCCGGCGATCTCTAAGGGTCGGTAGGCGTTGACGAACTCCTCGCGCAGCAGAGTTCCGTTTTTCCAGCCTTCGGCCGAGGCGTGGACGTAGACCACATCATCGTTGACCGGCGGCTTGGCGTTAACCAGGATCTCACCGGCATCCTTACGATCTTCACGCATCAGCAGTTCGTGAAAAAAGAAATTCATCAATTTTGCATGCCCGGGATAGCGCATCGACTTGTAGTCCAGATTGTCTACCTTCCCCAGATAGGTTTCACACATGGTCCCCAGGCCGCCAGAGGTGGTAAAGGCCTCCAGCTGGATGCCGTCAATCACGATTTTCTCCAGCCACTCCAGGGGCGAAACCCACTTGTGCTGGCCATTTTCAATCACTTCGCAGTCATTGAGATACTCGTTAACCACCCCTTCGGGCGACCAGTTGAAGGCGTAAGAGAGCAGCCCGGTGGGGTTGCTGGGCAGCGCCCCGACGCGCAGCTTGATGCTTCTGATTTTATCCAGTCGATTGGCAACCGAAGCTCCGACAATGGCGATGAAGCCGGGGGCCAAACCACATTGCGGGGCCATGACCGCAATGGATGAGCGACTCATTTCGATGATCGCCTTGGTGGTCGGCACATCTTCGGTGAGGTCGAAATAATGGGTGCCATGTTCATGGGCGAGGGCGGCGATGCCGAGATTGAAACTGTACGGCAGACAGGAGATGACGGCATCGAAGTCTGGAATGATGGCCGTCAACTCAGCGCTACTGCCGACATCCAGCGTCTTGACCGCGAAGGGGAACTCTGCCCTGTGCTGAACATCGGCGCCAGTGACATTAAAGCCGGTTTCGTGCAGCATGCAAGCCATCAGGGAGCCGACTTTGCCCAGCCCGAAAACCAGAATCGAATCGATTTTCCTTTTCATTCCCGCACTCCATTTCAGTATTCAAATCAGCGTTGTACGCTGGGTTCAGAGGTCAAACTTGATCCCTTGAGCCAGGGGCAGGGTGCTGCCGTAATTGATGGTGTTGGTTTGACGACGCATATAGCCTTTCCAGGCATCCGAGCCGGACTCGCGGCCTCCACCGGTCTCCTTCTCGCCACCGAAGGCGCCACCGATTTCGGCGCCGGAGGTGCCAATATTGACGTTGGCAATCCCGCAATCTGACCCGGTAGCGGACAGAAACTCCTCTGCCTCGCCCAGGTTCTGGGTAAACACCGCCGAAGAGAGGCCCTGCACCACAGCGTTGTGCAATTCAAGCGCACTGGCTATCTCGCCCTGATAGCGAATCAGGTAAAGGATCGGCGCAAAGGTCTCCGCCTGCACGATGGCATAGTTGTTTTCCGCCTCGACGAGGGCGGGAACTACGTAGCAGCCCGACTCGTAACCCTTCCCTTCCAAGACCTCGCCACCGAAAACCAGACGGCCCCCTTCTTTCTGCACTTGCTCCAGCGCGGCCTTGAAATCCGCGACCGCTCCAGTATCGATCAGGGGACCGACATGGTTGTCTTCATCCAGCGGATTGCCGATCCTCAGACCGCCATAGGCCGTGACGAGCGTCTCTTTGACCCTGGCATAGATCGATTCATGAATAATCAGGCGCCGCGTAGAGGTGCAGCGTTGCCCGGCGGTCCCGACCGCGCCGAAGACGATGGCTGGTAGGGCCGTTTTCAGGTCGGCGTTGGGGGTCAGGATAATCGCGTTATTCCCACCCAGTTCCAGGATCGCCTTGCCGAAGCGCCTGGCAATGACCTGGGCAGCGTGACGACCGACCTCGGTCGAACCGGTGATGGAGATCAGGGGCACCCGCTTGTCATTGAGCAATCTTTCGCCGATCGAGGAACCCCGCCCAACAATCAGACTGAACAGGCCCTCGGGCAGGTCATTCAGCCTGATGACGTCGGCCAGAATATGCTGTACCGCGATGGCGCTGAGAGGGGTCTTCGAGGACGGTTTCCACAGGCAGGTGTCGCCACAGACCGCCGCAAGCATGGCGTTCCAGGACCAGACCGCGACCGGGAAATTAAAGGCGGAAATGATGCCGACGACCCCCAGGGGGTGGTACTGGTCATACATCCGGTGCTGTTCACGCTCGGAGACCATCGTTGCCCCGTATAGCTGACGGGACTGGCCAACGGCAAAATCACAGATGTCGATCATCTCCTGGACTTCACCCTTGCCTTCCTGCACCGACTTCCCCATTTCGTAAGAGACCAGAGAGCCCAGGGCATCCTTGTACTTACGTAACTGCAGCCCGATCTGGCGGACGATCTCACCCCGTTTCGGGGCGGGAACCATTCTCCACAGCTTGAAGGCCTCGCCGCCTTTGGCGAGGGTCCGCGCATAGTCTTGCTCCGAGGCAAGGTAAACACTTGCGATATGCCGACCATCCACCGGGGAGACGATATCTAGTTCGCCCTGATCAGTCGTGCTATTCCATGCAACTCCGGTTGCAGCGCCAAAATTCTTTTCCTTGATCCCGAGTTCCTTTAAAAAATTCATTGCCCGCTCCCATTGTCTTTGAAATATGGCTGTCATTCGAAGTGACAGCCATCTGGCGATCTTGATTAAGAATATCGTTGCTGCGCCTAGAATCAAGTGGCGGCAGGTCTGAGTCTATCAGTTATACCAAGTCACTCCTCCGGGTAGCGCTCTGGAGATAACAACCTGTGGGGTCAGCAGCTTAAAGTTGGAGTGGATTGTCGGGCTTGCCCGCAAAAAGAACCCTCCGCTACCAGCCCAACCGTTGAGAGTCCTTAATAACGCCAAACACCGGATCGCCAATAGTCTCGTTTGAGCATGAGGCGTCACTAGCCGGGAAGGTCCCCTTGCGGATACGGCTTCGCGAGAAGCCGCCCTCATGCGGTATCTTAAACAGGCCGTTTAAATCAAAATTGGTACATGAGTGTCGCTCGCGGCTATTCTGGAATTTCAGCAGCGATCTGCTAAACTTTGAGCATGGAAAAGCTGAGAGTTGACCTCTCCCGGCAGTGCCGGGACACAGACTGTGACTCGTGGGTTTACACGGATTCTTATCTTGCAGAAAAACCGGCGCCGAGAACGGCTTTATTGTTGCTGGTGGCATGGATTTTCCTGGCGGAAGTCTGCTATATGCTGTTAGCCGACAGCCTGCCGGAAATGTCGAACTCCATCGCAGCCCTGACAGACGCGACCATCCTCCTGCTGTGCCTCTCGCCAGCCTATTTCGTCCTCTATCGACCCTTGCGCAACAGTTGGGATAAAAACCGACTGCACCAACAGGAAATTCGCCGTTTAAACCATCAGTTGTTGACGGCTTCGGAAAATGAACGCCGACAACTGGCGCGCAACCTCCACGATGAATTCGGTCAGATACTCACCGGGCTGCAGATCGAAATTCAGCTGGTGAAGCAGGACGTCGGCGGCGATCCGGAGACCGCCCGCACCCAGTGCGATTGGATCAGTCAGCAGTTGACCGGCCTCAGTGGACAGGTCAGGGACATCTCAAGAACCCTGCGCCCAATTATGCTGGATACGACCGGTCTTGCAGCCACCCTGCGCTGGCTGATTAAAACCGTCGCCAGCCACCAACCGCAACTGAGGTTCCAATTGCAGATCCCGGAGGGGCGTCTATCGGCGCAGCTAGAAACCGTGCTCTACCGGCTGTGCCAGGAGGCCATCAACAACATCTGCAAGCATTCCCGGGCACAACAGGTGACTATTGAACTGAATCTGAGCCAAGAATGGGTCACCCTGAGCGTGATAGACGATGGATGCGGTTTCGATCTCCCGGCGGTCGAAAAGAGTGCCGGCGAGGCCGGTCTGGGATTGATCGGGATGCGCGAGCGGGTAGCGGCTTGCTGTGGCAAACTTCAAATTTTGACTCGACCCGATGAGGGCTGCATGGTCAGCGCGCAGATTCCACTCGCGCAAAAGGAGCTTCCATGAGCTTGACTCGGGTCCTGATTGCCGATGACCACGCCATTGTGCGGGATGGGCTACGCAAACTGCTCGATCGGGAAGCCTACATGGAGGTGATCGGCGAGGCCCGTGACGGTCAGGAAGCCCTCGATCTGGCCAAGCGCCTGCGGCCTGACCTTATTCTGCTCGACATCTCCATGCCGAAGGTCGGCGGATTGACCTGCCTGCCGCTGTTGCGCCAGCTTCTGCCCAAGACCAAAATTATTATCCTGTCGATGTACGAAAAAGAATCCTACGCCGAAGAAGTCAAGAGCGGCGGCGCCGACGGTTATGTCCTCAAGGCGGTTTCGAGCGAAAAGATTCTGGCGGCCGTGCGCCGGGTCATGAGTGGTCGCAGCTATTTCGAGCCGAGCTCCGATCAGGCCTATCCCGATTCCAGCGCGGGCGGTCCAGGTTCCAGGACGAAACACCACCGCTATCATCAACTTACGGTGCGTGAACGGGAAATTTTTTTTCTGGTCATCAAGGGCAACTCTACCAGCCAAATTGGTGATTTTCTCTGTATCAGCCCTAAGACTGTGGAAAAACACCGGGCGCGCATCTGCCACAAAATCGGGGTACAATCGCCGCTTGACCTCGCCCGTTACGCGCTACGCTGCGGGATCATCGACGCCGACTTCCTGCAAACCTGACCCTGGACCCTCGCGCTGGGAGGAAGGAGGATTCTTGACTTTCTGCCTTTCCACAACTTAGTCTTTAATTGTGAGTTGTCCGTTATCACAAAGGTGCCAGGGCTCAGGCCGGGCGCCTTACAGCCCACAGGAGGATCGATGGAAGAGATTATCTCTCTGTTGGAACCGTACCTCGGGGCAGCCCCACCCGTTGCCCTTGGTGCCGCTTTTCTGGGCGGCGTGGTGGCCAGCCTGGCTCCCTGCGTCTACCCGATGATCCCGATCGTATCCACCTATGTCGGGACACGCACCCTGACCGAAAATACGCGGTTTAAGGCCTTTTCTCTTTCCCTGAGCTACGTGGTTGGAATGGCTGCGGTCTATGCCCTGCTGGGGATCCTGGCAGGTGTCACCGGTAGTTTTTTTGGCTCGATCAGCACTAGCCCCTGGTCGCTGCTGCTGGTTGCCAACATCATTATTCTGTTTGCGCTCAACATCCTCGAAGTCATATCGCTGCCAGCCTGGCCGGCGTTCAGGGTTTCGCAGAACAACCGTTCCGGCATTCTTGGGGCCCTGGTGCTTGGGGCGGCCTCAGGATTGATCGCGGCACCCTGTACCTCACCCGTTCTGGCAATCCTGTTGACCTATGTGGTGACCACCGGCAACGCCCTGTTCGGTGGCTTGATGATGTTTCTCTTCTCTTTGGGGATGGGAACCCTGTTGGTGGTCGTAGGGACCTTCTCCGGGGCCGCAGCGGCACTGCCGAAACCAGGACCATGGATGGTGCGCGCCAAACGGATTCTCGGACTGTTGATGCTCGCGTTAGGGGAGTATTTTCTGATCAAGGCGGGCCAGCAGTGGTTTTAACTCTTAACCTGTCCGGTAGACCGGTCTTAATCGAAAAACTGGACGAAAAGGCGATAAACAATGCTCAGTTATACGCGAGGCTTGCTGCTGTTTCTGGTCCTTTCCATGCTCTGGGTCACTGCGGCGGCAGGCGCGAGCATAGGTGAAACGGCACCGGATTTTTCGATTGTGACCTTGGATGGCAAACTGCTGGAATCTACCCAATTCAAGGGTCGGAATCCGCTATTGGTTCTCTTCTGGGCCAGTTGGTGTTCGAGCTGCCGGGTGGAGTTGCCCAAACTGGCCGGGATGTACCCTGCACTTCGCGATCAGGGTCTGAAGGTGGTGGCGATCAACGTCGGCATCAACGATTCCCTGCCACGCGCCCGCTCATTCCAGCGACAGCACGCCTTGAATTTCCCTCTGGCTTTCGATGAGACCTTTGAAGTCGCGACGGCCTTCGAGGTCCGCGGGGTTCCAACGATCGTCCTCATCGATAGCGCGGGTAAAATCCGCTACAACAATCCTCTGCTTCCCGATGATTTGTCGGAACGGGTCGAAGCCCTGAAGCCGCCGGGGGCCTGAAACCTCATCCCTGAGCATGGACCGCCTGTCCTCGTCAAACCAACCTCCAGCGCTAATACCTTCTTGGGTAAATCCAGCGCTTCCTGAGCGCTAAATAGGGACCAATACTCCATAGCCTTCCCCGAACCTCCTCAGTAGCATGTAAATTACATAGGAAATATGTTGTGGGATTCAGATTCAGATTCGGCATTGGATCGTCAGCACTGCCGGCTTTATCTGCTACCATTACACTAGCCCTGAAGGTGATGCTTGGGTGGGTAGGTTGCCGGTGTCAGCGCGAGGGAACATAATGATGTGATGGGGGAGATGCCATGCTGAGCATTCATATAATTTTGGTCAGTTCGAACCAGAAGTTTTCCCATTTCAGCATCGCATTCTGCTACTTTTGTGTGGCAGCCGTCATGCTGATCGGTCTCAGCGGATGCGGTGGAGGGGGCGATTCGGCGTCACCGCCAGTAGGCCCTAGTGACCCCGTCGATCCCGCTC
>JAAXQE010000047.1 GCA_012974425.1 Geopsychrobacter sp. | reverse complement strand
GGGCTGCATATCTGGAACCTCAACGGCTTTGCTGAAACTTTTCTGGTTCATGCCCCGGAATACCAACAGGAGTTCCTTGCCAGTTGCGATCGGGTTCGGGCGGATCGAGATCAATTCTATCAGGATCTCTGTGCCATCAGTGGACTGACGGTCTATCGGCCTGATGCCAACTATATCTTCTGCCGTCTTCCCGACCATGCTCCTGCCGGTCCCGAGGTGGCGCGCAGACTGTTTGTTGAATACAACATCTACATCAAGCACTGTCAGGGCAAAACCATGCCTGAATCTGACCGTTACATTCGTATTGCCAGCCGCACCCAGGCCGAAAATAAAGTTGTCACTGAGGCTTTAGGGGTGATTGTCGGTTTGAAGGAAATAGCATGAGTGAAGTTCCAGTGACTCCCGTGGTTCCCGTAGCTCCCAGGGCGATCCTGAGCTACGCGATGGACTTGCCGAACATCTGTTCACTCGCCGGGCTTCTTTCGGCAATACTCGCCATCTATTACGCTTTTCTCGGTAATTTCACTGCCGCAATGATTGGCTTGCTCTGGGCGACCTTTTTTGACTGGAGCGATGGCATTATCGCCCGCAAAATGAAAGGTCGCACCAAAGAGCAGGGAGAGTTTGGTGCCCAGCTCGATTCGTTGATCGATATTGTCAGTTTCGGTGTATGCCCGGCGGTTATTCTGCTCAGCTATGGTCATTTCAGTCCCTGGTACATCCCCGGCGCGTTTGTTATTGTCGCAACGGGCGTGATTCGTCTGAGTTACTTTAATGTCTTTGGCTTAGTCGATAAGTCAACCTACTGGGGCCTGGCGCTCGACAACAATGTGATCATCCTGGCCTTTTTTTTCCTCTTTGAGAGTTTGATCGGTCCCGCTTTGTTTGGCCCCGCGCTCTACGTACTACTGATGGTTCTATCCGCCCTCAATGTTGCCCCGATCAAAACGCCTAAATTTTCCGGACGCTGGTACTACGCCGTCACCACCTACACCCTGATGCTGACTCTGGTCTATGGCTGGGAATTCCTCTGACCATCAGTTTAAATCACCCTTCCCCTCTACCATCTCGAGGATTTACCCGTGACCGACCTGCACTCGATAAGAACCTCCATTTCCAGCAATAAAGACGACTTGGTCGTTTACGCCGCCGATAATTTTTCACAGTTTCCACGTCGTGATGCCACCGTCGCTTCAAAATGTGACCGCGCCCTGGCCTTTGCAAGTGCCGATGATCTGGTGGTTTTACGTGGCGTACTTGATCAGGACTATCACCACTGGCTGCGCTCGCATCAGTTGGGATCAGACCATGTCGTCGCTTACAACATGCCTCCCAGTGGTAAAACGCTCTCTGAACTGATTGTGGGAAATCCGCAACCGGTTAAAAAGATGATTAGCAAGCTTGGCGGAAAACCGATCTATGTGCCCTGGTTTTCGTCACGTATGGAAGCCAAAGCGGCCGATGCCCTTGGTGCTGATCTTTTTGGCGCGACGGAATCCGACACGTTGCGACATAACGACAAAGCGGCCTTTAAGGTGTTGTGTCAAAAGTTGAAGGTGCCAGTGGTCGATGGCGTTGCTTTTTCAATGTCGCCGGAGAATAATGACAATTTCACTCAGATGAAAAGCCTGGTTGAACGCTATCGGTCAGACCACGACACCGTCATCATCCGTGGCACTCTGGGTGAGGCTGGCGTGTCGCTGTATAAGACCCAAGGTGACGATCTTGACGAACTCTACCAAATCATAGCCAAGAGCGGTGAAAAAGTCGTTCTGATTGAACCGTTTTTGAATGTCACCTCCACCCCGAATGATCAATGGGTTGTCGGCCTGGATGGAAGCATCACCCACATCGGCATGATTGAGCAGCTCTGCGAGCAGGGGATGGTGCATGTCGGCAGTCTCAAAGGGAATGGTCCGGCACCGGATGTTTTTGATGTCATTAAGCAGGAGTCGCTGAAAATCGTGACGCAGATGGCTGAATCGGGATATCGGGGGGTGACCGGTTTCGATTATATCGTTGCCGCCGAAGGG
>JAAXQE010000121.1 GCA_012974425.1 Geopsychrobacter sp. | reverse complement strand
GCTTACCTCGATCAACTCAAGGCCGACAAACGCGGGATCAGCAAGGAGCAGGTGGTTCAGGAGTCGCCGGGGAATATCCCGCTGAAGCGCTACGGTGATCCCGAGGAATTTGCCAGGGTCGTCTGTTTCCTCGCCTCCGGAGCGAGCAGCTATGTCACCGGCAGTACCCTGATGGTCGATGGCGGGATGGTCAAGGGCTACTGACGGGGGCGGCGGATTTTTTTTGCTAGGTATGTTTGAGAATGGCAACCTATTTGCTTAATAAAAGCATGCCATTTAACCCAAAACCAGAGACTAGGTGCAATGCTTAGAATCATCAAACAGATAGTGCCCTGGTGGGTCCTGGTCGTCGGCGTCCTGATCGCCACCGGGGCGGTCTGGCAGGCGACCCGCCTGACCTATGCGGTTGCCCTGGACGGCATCGTCGAGACCGGCGAGGAACGTCTGACCCTGTATAGCGCAACGCTGCGCGAAGCCTTAAGTCGCTACGCCTATCTCCCTTACGTTCTGGCGCGCAACGAGGCGGTGCAGGACCTGCTCGACAGCGAGACCCCTGGAGATCAGGTCAACCAGTATCTGGAGGGTCTGAACCGCGAAGCCGGTTCAAATACACTCTATGTGCTGGATGCGCTTGGCAACACCATCGCATCCAGCAACTGGCAAGAATCATTCAGCTATATCGGACATAACTACGGCTACCGCCCCTATTTCACCGATGCCAAAGCGGGACGTCAGGGGCGCTTTTTCGCCATCGGCGCGACCACTGGCCGACCCGGTTTCTTCATGTCCTATCCGGTGCAGCGCGCAGGACGCTTTCTCGGTGTCGTCGTGGCCAAGGTCGATCTCGATCCCCTGCAGGACGATTGGCAAAAAGGCGGAGAAACCGTGCTGGTCAGCGACGCCAATGGGGTACTGTTTCTGTCGAGCCGCAAGGACTGGATATACACCAGCCTCAGTCCCTTATCCGCAGAACAGCGCGCACGTATCGACGCCGGCCGCCAATATGCTGAGCAAACCCTCAAGCTTACCCCTCTGCAGACCGTGAAAAAAATTGACCCGAATCGCAGTATCGTCAGCGATGGCAAGGACCGTTATCTCCTGCTTTCGCGACCGCTACCCGAACAGGGCTGGAAAATCTTCCATGTTGCGTCGCTGGCACCGGTGCGCGAACGGGCCGAAGCCGTAGCAGTTACCGGTACCGCCTCTGTCCTGCTGATCCTGGCCCTCGGCATGTATGCCCGAGAACGGCGCCAGAAGCAGTTATCACGCCGCAAGGCGCGTGAGGCTGATGCGATCAAGGCGATCAACCTGCGTCTTCAGGAAGAGGTCGAAGAGCACTGCCGGACCGAACATGCCCTGCGCCATACCCAGGCAGAACTGGTGCAGAACAGCAAGCTGGCGGCCCTCGGCCAGATGGCGGCCGGGATTGTCCATGAATTGAACCAGCCGATTGCGGCAATGCGCACCTACGCTGCCAGTGGCCGCCTGCTGCTTGAGCGGCAGGAGGCGGAGAAGGCCCGCGAGACCTTCGCTGCAATCGCGCGTATCACCGATCACATGGGCTCAATCACCGCCCAGCTGAAGATTTTTGCCCACAAGACCCCGCGGCGATCCGAGCGGGTCGTGATTCAGAACTGCCTCGACTCTGCGCTGGCAATGACCAGCGCCCTGCTGAGCGAGGTCGATGTCAAGTTGTCCAAAACTGTCCCCACCGCAGCGCTTACTCTGCACGGCGACAGCGCCCGCGTGGAACAGGTGCTGGTCAACCTGATCCGCAACGGCGTTGACGCCATGCGCGACAGCCAACCCCGCGAACTGAAAATCGACATCAGCACCGCGGATCAATCGCTTGAAATTGCTATCAGCGACAGCGGAACGGGGATAGAAGAGCAGAACTTGTCAGAACTGTTCAACCCCTTCTTCACCACCAAAGAGGTCGGCAAGGGGCTGGGCCTGGGATTGTCGATCAGCTACCGGATTGTCACCGACCTCGGCGGAACCATTCGTGCGACAAACAACCCTCTAGGCGGGGCCAGCTTTGTTGTCCGGTTGCCGATCATAGCCGCAGAGATTACAGGAGAAGATAGATGAGCCACAAGCCCGGTAAGGTCTATCTGGTTGATGATGACGCGGATTTGCGCGCGGCAACCGCGCAGTGGCTCGAGCTTTCCGGCTACCGGGTCGAGGTTTTCTGCGACGCCCCATCCGCCTTGGCCCAACTCGACTCGGGACTTGAGGGGGTCGTGGTCAGCGATGTCAGGATGCCGAAAATGGACGGCATGGAGTTTCTGACCCGAATCAATGCCCTCGATCCGGATCTGCCGGTCGTGCTGATCACCGCCCATGGCGACGTGCAGATGGCGGTCGAAGCGATGCGCCAGGGAGCCTACGATTTCCTGGAGAAACCCTTCGAACCGGAACAACTGCTCGAGAGTATCCAGCGGGCGAGTGAAAAACGTCGCCTGGTGATGGAAAACCGCACGCTGCGCCGCCGCCTGAACGGCAACCGCGACATCGAACAGCAGCTGATCGGCGATTGTGCGGCGATGCAGCGCCTGCGCAGCGAACTACTCGATGTGGCCGATACCGAAGCCCCGGTCTTGATCCTGGGGGAGACCGGCACCGGCAAGGAAGTGGTTGCCCAGTGCCTGCACAACTACGGTAGCCGCAACAGCGGTAAATTCGTGGCGGTCAACTGTGGTGCCATCCCGGAAAACATGGTCGAAAGTGAACTCTTCGGCCACGAGCGCGGAGCCTTTACCGGCGCCGAGCGCCGCCGCATCGGCCGTTTCGAGTATGCCGCAGGGGGAACCCTGTTCCTCGACGAAATCGGCACCATGCCCCTGGCGCTACAGGTCAAGGTGCTGCGCTCGCTGCAGGAGCGCGAAGTGGTGCGGATCGGCAGCAATGAGCCGCAAGCGATCGACATCCGCCTGGTCAGCGCCACCAACACCGATCTGTTGACCGAATGCTCAGCGGGGCGTTTCCGCGAAGACCTCTATTACCGGATCAACGTGGTCGAACTGCGCGTCCCGCCGTTGCGCGAACGGGGCGGTGATATTCTGCTGCTGTTCGATTACTTTCTGGCCCAGGCCGCCGTTAGCTACAAACGCCCGTCAATCGCGCTGCAATCGATCGATACCGCCCTGCTTATGGCCCACGCTTGGCCAGGGAACGTGCGCGAACTGAAGAATATCGCTGAACGCTGCATTCTCTCATCCCTGCCCGCCGAGCAGCGGCTGACAGCGATGCTCGGCCGCTGCGGCCAAACCGCGAGCGGACCAGACAGTTCCAGCCTGCAAGAGCTGATGCGTCACCACGAACACTGCCTGCTCGAACAAACTCTTACGCGGCACAGGGGGGATGTCCAGGCGGTGATGACAGAACTGAACCTGCCGCGGCGCACCCTCAACGAAAAAATGACCCGCCATAATCTTGAGCGAAGGGACTTCACCCAGGCCCCAGCCGGCAAGATCTTGCCGTAGCGCTGGTTTTTTTCGGCAAGATCTTGCCGAAATATCCTTTTCACCTAGGGCAAAGGGCTAAATCTCAGCTCCACTAACTCTGGCATGCCCCTTGCCTTATCATTCTCCAATAAAGCAGGAAGACCCTTTATCCAGGTATGGATAATTTAACCCCTGAATCAGGTAAACATTGAGGAGGAAAAAATGCGGATGACGACAAGGTTCAAACATCTCACGGTTTTGGTAGCAGCGCTGACGCTGACACTCGGTTGCATCGGTTCTGCCCAGGCGGTACAAGAGCGCAGCTACCTGATGGCGACCGCCTCCACCGGCGGAACCTATTATCCGGTCGGGGTCGCCCTGTCGACCCTGGTCAAGGTCAAGCTGCAGCCGAAACAGAAGATCGGCATGTCGGCGATCAACTCGGCCGGTTCCGGCGAGAATATCAAACTAATGCGCGATAACGAGGTGCAGTTCGCCATCCTGCAGGGACTCTACGGCTCCTATGCCTGGAACGGCAGCGGCCCGATCGCAGTTTACGGACCGCAGAAGAACCTGCGTTCGGTGAGCATGCTCTGGCAGAATGTCGAGCACTATGCGGTATTGAAGAAATTTGCCAAAACCGGCACCGTCAGCGACCTGGTCGGGATGAAGGGGCAGGCGATGTCGATGGGCAAAAAGAACTCCGGAACCCTCGGCTCCAATGCGGTGCTGCTCGGCAACCTCGGCGTCGACATCGATAAGGATTACGACCTGATCCATGTCGGTTACGGTCCTTCGGCCGATGCGCTGCAAAACGGTCAGATCTCGGGCATGGGGATTCCAGCCGGCGCGCCAGCCGGTGCCATCACCAAGGCGATGGCGGCGATGGGTGATGATATCAGCGTGCTCGATTTCAGCGATGCACAGCTGAAGCAGGCCGATGGCGGCAGAAATCTCTGGACCCGTTTCGTGATTCCAGCAGAGACCTATCCGAACCAGGCCAAGGATATCAACACCATCGCCCAGCCGAACTTCCTCGCTGTGCGTGCCGACCTGGACGAAGACGCCGTCTACCAGATCACCAAGGCAATTTACGAAAACCTGGCTTTCCTCAACGCCATTCATGGCGCCACCAAGGCGATGTCACTCGAGAAAGCGACCTCAGGTCTGCCGCTACCGCTGCATCCCGGTGCGCTCAAATATTACCGCGAAGCCGGAATCAACGTGCCTGAGCACCTGATCGCGAAGTAACCGGAACCTTCCCCACGGCCGCTCCCCTTTAGGAGCGGCCGTGACTTTTTTGGAGCTAATTGACTATGTCGTTGTCCGAAACCGAAAGCCCACTGCCAACGTCCAGACTGCTGCTGATTCTCGGGGTGGGCGTCTCGCTGATGCACATCTGGTTCAATGTAGTGACCGTGCTGCCGACCCTCTGGCAGAACGCGCTGCACTTTGCCGGTTTCGCCCTGATCGCCGCCCTGGTCTACCCGTTGCGCAGGGATGCAGGTCTCGGCTGGCGCTCCCTCGACATCCTGCTCGGCCTGCTCGCCGCAGGCTCGGCCATCTACCTGATCTCCATGGAAGATGCCATTTACGCGCGCGGCGTGCGGATGTCGCCGTCCGAATGGGCCGCCGGAATCATCCTGATCCTCAGCGCCCTCGAATTCACCCGGAGGGTCGCCGGATGGGTTATCCCGGTGTTGATCCTCATCGCTCTAAGCTACATCGGCTGGTGGGGACAACATATCGGCGGCGTCTTCAAGTTCGCCGGCTTAAGCCCGGAGACGATCCTGTTCCGCAGTGTCTATGGCGACGATGCGCTGTTCGGCACCATTGCACGGATCTCTTCGACCTATGTGTTCATGTTCATCCTGTTCGGCGCCTTTCTGCTCCGTTCCGGGGCGGGGGAGTTCGTCATCGACCTGGCCCGCGCCGTGGCCGGGCGGATGGTCGGTGGACCCGGACTGGTCGCGGTCATGGCTTCGGGGCTGATGGGCACCATCTCCGGCTCGGCGGTCGCCAACACTGCCTCGACCGGCGTCATCACCATCCCGTTGATGAAGCGCGCCGGCTTTCCGGCCAAGTTTGCCGCCGGGGTCGAAGCCGCCGCCTCGACCGGTGGTCAGTTGATGCCGCCGATCATGGGTGCCGGGGCCTTCGTCATGGCCACCTACACCCAGATCTCCTATAACACCATCGTCTTGGTCAGCATTCTGCCGGCGATCCTGTATTTTGCCACCGTCGCCTTCTTTGTGCGCATCGAGGCCAAACGCAGCCTGGTCAACGCCCTCGACGGCGAGCAGGTTTCGGCGATCGAGGTCTTCAAGAAGGGCGGGGTGGTCTTTCTGCTGCCGATCGGCGTGCTGATCGGTCTGTTGATCTACGGTTTCACCCCGACCTACGCCGCCGGAATCAGCATCGTCGCGGTGGTGGTTGCCTCCTGGTTTTCATCCAATAAAATGGGACCAAAAGCGATCATCGAGGCGCTGTCGATGGGTGCGAAAAACATGGTGATGACTGCCATCCTGCTCTGTAGCGTCGGCCTGATCGTCAACGTCATCGCCACCGCCGGAGTCGGCAATACCTTTTCGCTGATGATCAATCAGTGGGCCGGGCACAACATGATGATCGCCATGGTGCTGGTCGCCCTGGCCTCGCTGGTGCTCGGCATGGGGCTACCGGTCACCGCGGCCTACATCGTGCTCGGCACCCTTTCGGCACCGGCCCTGCACGCCCTGATCTCCGACGGCCTGCTGGTCGATGCCCTGGCCAGCGGCCAGATTCCCGAAGCGGCCAAGGCGATCTTCGCCTTCGCCACGCCGGATAAGTTGGCGGAAATCGGTCTCCCTATGACCGCTGAAGCGGCCCGCCTGATCGTCGATGCGATTCCGATCGACATGGCCAGCATGGTGCGCGAAGCGGTGCTCAGCGCCGACACCCTGATGTTCGCCCTGCTCTCGGCCCACCTGATCGTTTTCTGGCTGAGCCAGGATTCCAACGTCACCCCGCCCGTCGCCCTGGCCGCCTTCACCGGCGCCGCCATCGCCGGCACCAAGCCGATGGAGACCGGTATCCAGTCGTGGAAGGTCGCCAAGGGGCTGTATATCGTACCCCTGCTGTTTGCCTACACGCCCCTGGTCGGTGGCGCCTGGAACGAGGTCTTCGCGATCTTCTTCTTCGCCCTGTTCGGCCTTTATGCCTTCACCGCGGCGTTACAGGGCTTCATGGAGAC
>JAAXQE010000125.1 GCA_012974425.1 Geopsychrobacter sp. | reverse complement strand
CCTTTCTGGCAGAGAAAAACCGATGGGAGCTTGGCTGAGGCTGTTAGCCTTTTGTTGTGGAAGAAGGCCTTGGACCCTGTCATTTGTCTGAGCGGTCCTGTTTTGTGAAGAAGAATTGGCTAGCTCGAGCCCTTTGGGGGAGATAGATTCAGATTCTGCACTCAGAACCCGCTCTTCAACAGTTGCGTTTGCCGCAAGTGGGGGCGAAACAATGTGTAGGGAGAAAAGGGAGATAACGTAAAACCACCACCTGAACCTATCAAACACAAACGGACTCCTCGCCCTTAAATAAAATCTTCACAGGTTAAAATAGAAAAAACAGTTATTCAACTAGGGGTGTATATGGTGTTTTCGCTGGCTGGATAGCTTAATGTTTGCCGGCCTGCCGAATAAAAATATTAAGAGCGAAAAAGAGAGCCTAGTAAAATACATACCTTGGGTACTCATCAGGAAACCGACAAAGCCTCATTGAAAATGAGGTGTTAGCTCTGGATTGTTTCGCAATTAACAAGCAAGAGCTCGCGTAAAAGTTTGAGAATAGCTGCTCCTTAAGAGGGGTTGGGAAGGTTTTTGTCCGCAA
Organism: Geopsychrobacter sp.; assembly: GCA_012974425.1. Taxonomy (GTDB): domain Bacteria; phylum Desulfobacterota; class Desulfuromonadia; order Desulfuromonadales; family Geopsychrobacteraceae; genus Geopsychrobacter. The sequence goes on along the minus strand of JAAXQE010000125.1, from coordinate 6,117 downwards.
CTTTGGCCATTCATACCTAAATATTAAATGCAATATTCGGGCCGGTTTTTTTTGTTGTTATTGGCTGCCCTGGGGAGGGGGTATTTTTGACCATGTCTGGAGGGGTTGAATTGTTACGGAATGTCCAGGTGCTTTCCTCGGAGTTGCTCCTGGAGTTTGTCTAATGTGTTAATCGGTTTGTTGATGAGGGTAGTAAGATGGCTGTCTATTCGTTATTGTTCCATCCATGGAAACCATCGATTCCCTCTATAGTGAAAATATCAAGCTGATCCAGGCCAGGGATGGCTACCGTTTTGGTCTTGACCCGGTCCTGCTTGCCGACTTCGTCACTCTGCGTGGTGAAGAGCTCGTCCTCGATCTTGGCTGCGGCTGCGGCGTGCTGCCGTTGCTGTTGGCGCGTCGTTCTTCCGGCCTGCGGATCGTTGGCTGGGAGCGGCAGTCACAGATGGTCGAACGGGCGCGGCGGAGTGTTGAGCTTGGCCGGGTGGCCGAGCGGATCTCGATTGTCGAGGCCGATCTGCGTGGCTATCGTGAGCTGGTGGCTGCCGGAACTTTTGGTCTGGTGGTCTCTAATCCGCCATTCAGGGCGGCAGGTACTGGCCGCATCGCCCCTGATGATGAGCGTGCGGCGGCGCGGCATGAGTTGGCTGGCGGGTTGACCGATTTTTTGGCTGCTGCGAGTTGGGCGCTTAAGTATGGCGGGCGCTTGGCGATTGTTTATCTGGCAGAGCGTCTCAGTGAGCTGCTTGTCGCCATGTCGGCGGTGGGGGTTGAGCCTAAGCGTTTGCGGGTGGTTCATCCGCGTCAGGGGGCACCGGGCAGGCTGGTTCTGGTCGAGGGGGTTAGGGGCGGTAGCCCCGGTATCGATATTGAAACACCTCTCTATGTATATAGCGAGGGCGACGGGGGTCGGGATTATACCGACGAGCTGTTGCGGATATATGGCGAGTAGTTGTTGGGTTTATTTGTTCTTTGCCTTGCTTAATTTCTTTTGCCGCACAAACAGGCGGCGCATCTCATCTTTTATTTCCCCATTTTTTAGCCCGGTCAGGCTCTGTTCGACTTCAGCCAGTTCCGCATCGGAGAGCTGCTCCTTCTGCCATTCAAGCCGCGGTACTTCGATAGTTTTCTGCGCCGGTTGCGGGGTGCCGCGGCGCAGGTAGATATCTTCAATATCGCAGTTTGGTAGCTCGGTATGCAGTTTTCTGAGGATCTGCGGCTTAAGCATCTGTAGTTGCTGCATCCAGACCGGGTGGTCGACCTGGACCTCGAGGATCTTGTCGCGGATCCGCAGGGGGCGGGCCCGTTTGGCAATCTGTTCACCAACGACCTTGTCCCAGACGAGCCAGGCCTGGTAGCGTGGCAGACGCTCATCGTAGCCCTTGTCGCCTAGCAGTTTCTTGAGCAGGCCGCCGACGGCTTCGGCCTTCTTGAGCTTCGGACGTTCGTTGCGGCTCACAGTTGGCGACGGCGGATGCGTGAGCCGATGATCTGTCCGGCGACTGCGCAGGCTAGGGTAAGTGGGATGATCTCCCAGTTGAAGTCGAGGGCGGTGCGCAGAGCAATGATGAGCGGGATCGACAGGTGGATGAGGACGAACCAGCGGAGTGAGAATCTGCGGCTGGTTTCACGCAGGTAGCCGAGGGGCAGGTTGCTACCGAGGGCGAAAATCAGCAGGCCGGTTAGTTGCATGGCACGATCGGGGGTCAAGTTAAGCCAGTCCTTTCATGGGTGATTGTAGCTATTCTTTGAGGTGTGAGATTAGCATAGCTGCGCCGCGGAGAGAAAGGGGGGAGGGCGGGAAAAGTCTCAAAATCCATGCAGTTGTACATTTATCGGCGCGTTCGGGTGGGGAAGGATTATCTTCCCTTGCATTGGCATGGGATACGTGGCACTATTCCCGGCCGGACTGCTCCGGGTTGCTGAGGAGTGCTTGGGTGGTCAAAGAGGGTGATCTTGTCGCGATTTTTCATTCGATACATCGGGTGATGAAGGCAGAAAAGTTGCTGAAGCAGGCGGGCAAGGAAGTCATGTTGATTCCAGTTCCGCGTCAATTGACCAGTGATTGTGGTCTAGCGATCCGTTTTTCCCAGGAGTCACGTGCCGGAGTTGAGGCGGCCCTTGCGGCTTCCGGGTTGGAGATTCAGGAACTGTATCTGCGCCAGCAGAAAGAATTTGTCTGTCTGGATGTCTGATCGGCCGACCCTTTTTGCTTGACAGTGGGGCTTGTCCCTTAATATATTTACTCTTTCGTCTTTTAGGGTATTTTTGCGTCTATGTTTGATGGCTTGTCTGAAAAACTGGAGTCTGTTTTCAAGAAGTTGCGCGGTCACGGGCGACTAAATGAACAGCTCATCAAGGAGACCATGCGGGAGATCCGTCTGGTTTTGCTTGAGGCCGACGTTAACTTTCGGGTGGTAAAGGATTTTATTGCCCGGGTTGGTGAGCGTGCTGTCGGACAAGAGGTGCTGCAAAGCCTGACTCCTGCTCAGCAGGTGATCAAGGTTGTGCGTGAAGAACTCGCGGCACTCATGGGCGAGGGCGAAGATAATAGCCTGAATCTGGCTGCGCGTCCGCCAGTCCCCTTGATGCTGTGCGGTCTGCAGGGGGCGGGTAAAACGACCACCTGTGGCAAGTTGGCCCTGAAGCTGCGGCGCGAAAAACGTAATCCACTGTTGGTCCCTGCTGATGTGTATCGTCCGGCAGCGATCGAACAGTTAAAGACTCTCGGTCGTCAACTCGACGTCGAGGTTTTCGATTCATCGGCGGATCAGGATCCGGTTGATATCTGTCGGCGCGCCTTGGAGTATGGGCAGCTGAACGGATTTGATACCCTGATTCTGGATACCGCTGGTCGCCTGCATATCGACACTGAGTTGATGGGTGAGCTGAGCCGGATTGTTGAGGCGGTCTCGCCGGCTGAAATCCTATTTGTTGCCGATGCCATGACCGGTCAGGATGCGGTTAATGTCGCCGCCAGTTTCAACGAGCAGTTGCCGTTGACCGGAGTGGTGCTGACCAAGCTTGACGGTGATGCCCGCGGTGGTGCTGCCCTGTCTATCCGGGCCGTGACCGGCAAGCCGATTAAATTGGTCGGTATGGGAGAGAAACTCGATGAACTCGAGACTTTCCACCCAGATCGTATGGCGCAACGCATCCTCGGTATGGGGGATGTTCTCAGTCTGATCGAGAAGGCGCAGCAGGCCGTTGATGCCACTGACGCCGCCGCTATGGAAGCCAGCCTGCGCAACCAGGGTTTTACTCTCGAGACCTTTCTTGAGCAGATGCAGATGGTCAAGAAGATGGGCTCGATGGAGTCGATCCTCAAGATGATTCCGGGTGCCGGGAAGGCGCTGAAAAAAGCGGGCGATATGCAATTGCCCGAAAAAGAGCTTTCGCGGATTGAGGCGATCATCCGCAGTATGACCCCGAAAGAACGTATGGACCACCGAGTTCTTAATGGTTCGCGGCGTCTGCGCATTGCTAATGGCAGCGGGACGCGGGTTCAGGACGTAAATCAGTTGCTCAAGCGTTTTGTTGAAGCGCAAAAGATGATGAAGAAGATGCAGAAAATGGGTCCGAAAGGGCTCAAGGGGATGCTTGGCCGTGGTGGTCAGCTTCCATTTTAAATAACTGAAGCCGAAATTTTTTTACGCAGTATACTTTTCGGATAGAACAAAAGACAGAAACATCAGGAGGAACAACAGCATGGCAGTGAAAATCAGGCTCGCACGTGGCGGCGCAAAGAAGAAACCTTTCTATCAGGTCGTTGTGGCCGATGAGCGCTTTCCGCGGGATGGCCGTTTCATTGAAACACTGGGACAGTATGACCCACGTCAGGAGCAGTCGCTGCTCAATCTGAAGGAAGACCGTACTCTTGCCTGGTTGGGCGAGGGTGCTCAGCCAACTGACACTGTTCGTCGTCTGTTGCGTGATGCTGGTGTCTGGGCCAAGTTCAAGGGCGGAGAGTCCGCGTAGTCTTGAATTGGTCCGAATCCGGGGCCGCGGCCCCACCCACCCGGAGGATGACCCATGAAAGATCTGATCGAGTACATCGCCAAATCGCTGGTCGAAAAGCCTGATGAGATCGAGATTACTGAGGAAGTTGCTGAGGATGGCTCAATCCTGGTGAAGCTGGCCGCTGCCCAGGATGATATGGGGCGGATCATCGGCAAACAGGGTCGCAATGCCAAGGCGATGCGAACCCTCCTTAACGCCAAGGCGACCCGCGAGAACAAGCGGGCTTCGCTGCAGATCATGGAGTGATGCCGGTCGCATTTGCGTGTGAGCCGGATCAGGGCTGGCAGCAGATGTTTATTACGGAAGACTCACTGGTTGAATCAGGGACGATTGTTGGGACCCACGGGTTGCGTGGAGACCTCAAGGTGCGACCGTTGTCGGGAGATCCTGCCCCAATGTTGTCGGCGACTGAGGTTTTTCTGCGCTTGCCCGATGGTCGCCTACTGAAGGTTGAGCCTCTGCGCCAATCTCTGCACAAGGGGCTGGTCCTTTTTCGTTTCGAAGGATATGAGTCTCTGTCTGCGGTTGAAGGGCTCAAGGGGTGCCGGATCCTGCTTGATCGGGAACTGCTTCCTGAGCTGGATAGAGATGAGTTTTACTGGCACCAGATTGAAGGTGCCATGGTGATCGACAACCAACATGGTGAACTCGGTCATTTGAAATCGATGTTTACAACCGCTGCTCACGATACCTGGGTGGTTGCGGGCAAGCATGGCGAAGTGATGATCCCGGTTGTTGCCAAGTTTATTGTTGCCATTGAAATTGAACAGAAGTTGATTAGGGTCGATTTGCCCACTGGGCTGATCGATAGCGAAGCGTGATCTTTGACGTATTAACTCTTTTCCCGGCGATGTTTGATTCGCCAATGGATGAGAGTATCCTGGGGCGAGCCGTGCGTCAGCAATTACTTGATTTTCAAGTACATAATCTGCGTGACTGGGCTGAAGGCAAGCATTTGCAGGCCGACGACGCGCCTTACGGCGGTGGCGATGGGATGGTGATGAAACCAGAGCCTGTCGGTCGCGCTCTGGCAGCGCTCAAGCAAAAGGCACCGAATAGCCGGGTTCTGTTAATGACCCCCCAGGGGCAGCCATTCAACCAGGGCCATGCCAAGCGCTTGGCGCAAGAGGATGGCTTGATCTTTCTCTGTGGACGCTATGCCGGTTTTGATGAGCGGATTCGTGAGTCGATGATTGATGATGAATTCTCTCTCGGTGATTTCGTTCTGACCGGTGGTGAACTTCCTGCCATGGTGATGATCGATGCAATATCGCGTCACCTGACGGGGGTGCTCGGTAACACAAGCAGTGCTGGAACCGATTCCTTTGCAGATGGGCTGCTTGAGTTTCCACAGTATACCCGACCTGCAGATTATCAGGGGATGAAAGTTCCAGGGGTTCTGCTCTCCGGAGACCATGGCAAGATTGCAGAATGGAGGCGCGAGCAGCAATTGCGTCGCACCCTGCAACGACGACCCGACTTGCTCGACACAGCGGAGTTGAGCAACAAGGATCTTGAATTAATCGAAGAACTGCGCAACGAAAAGCAGTAATATATATAGGGCGGCTGCATAAGTCGTTAACTCAATAAACCAAACGTCTCAAAAACAGAGTTTCACACATAGGTAACAGGGAGGAAGAAGCATGAACATCATCGATCAACTCGAAATGGAACAGATGAAAAAGGATGTCCCGATCTTTAGAGCGGGAGATACCCTCAAGGTGCACGTCAAGATTACTGAGGGTGAAAAGCAACGGATCCAGATCTACGAAGGTGTCTGTATCAGGCGCCGTACGCGTGGCCTCGGTTCTTCTTATACCGTACGTAAAATATCCGGTACCGTCGGCGTTGAGCGGGTTTTCCCGCTGCACTCACCAAGCGTTGCCCGGATCGAGGTTGTGCGTCACGGTCGTGTACGTCGCGCCAAGCTCTACTACCTGCGCAACCTGCGCGGTAAGGCTGCACGTATTCCTGAGAAACGTATGGTCTGATCCTGCAGCAAAGATTAGGATGAGCCCCGGCAATTTGTCGGGGCTTTTTTGTATCTGATTTTGGAGGTCGTCTAGGTGGAGGTTCGGAAGCATTGAGCAACCTTGA
>JAAXQE010000143.1 GCA_012974425.1 Geopsychrobacter sp. | reverse complement strand
TAAGTCACCATTCGTAGCACAAGAAAGCCCCAGCCTGTTTATACGGGCCGGGGCTTTCCTATAAGTTGTTCTATATTGCAGTCCTGATTCACCTTAGGATTTAAAGCACACTTATCATCTGGATATCTGTATCAAAACTTCTAGAACTTAAGAAACCTTATTTGATGCAACCGGTATGGCCAGAATTGCACGCGTTGTAGCCCCAGCTACCCCCATCACATCACCCAAGGAGGTAATCGTCGCCAGCAGAACTTTTTCTGTGACGAGGACTATCTTGTCTATCTCGAACCGATCGCCGAATGGTGGCGCAAGTACCGGGTTGATATCTGCAGAATCCCCTGGGGACACCATACCTGATTCGTTAACAGGCATTGTCTCGTGTGCTGTCCCCAGGATTACCAAACTCAAGCCTTAACCCTCTTTTTCACACTTCAACGACTCTGCTCAACCATATACTTAACTGCGGCCTCAACCTCGGCATCGCTCAGATTTAAACTTCCGCCTTTCGGCGCCATCTTGCCGAAGCCGTTGATCGCGTTCTTCGCCAGTTGAGCGGTCCCATTGGCAATGCGTGACGACCAGGCCTATTTATCACCGGTTTTGGGTGCGCCGGACAGGCCAAACTTGTGACAGCTGAGACAGGCCTTGGTGTAGATTACTTGCCAGCAGGCCAGAACCCATTGCCCGCAGAACCGATGTCCGCTAGAATGTATCGCAAATGAAGCGCAAGGAGCATCACTATGAAATCTTCAACAATTCCATCCTTGAGAGTTAAGCCTGAACTTCGTCAAGCTGCTGAAGACGTTTTGCGGGAAGGCGAGACCCTCTCCAGCTTTATGCAAGAGGCTTTACTGGCGGGCATTCAACAGCGCAAGGCGCAACAGGAGTTTATTGCCCGAGGACTGGCCTCTAAAACTGAAGCACAGCGGACAGGCGAGTATTTTAGCGGAGAAGATGTTTTTGATGAGTTGAATGGCATGCTGAACCAGGCTGAAGAAGAGAACACCAAGTGAGCTATCGGGCTCGCTATACCGGATCAGCCAAGGCGGATCTTGTCCGACTCTACGGTTTTCTCCTTAAGCAAGATATTGCGGCGGCACGCAATGCGCTTGAGACCATAAAGAAGGGGATCGAGTTTCTCCAGGAATTCCCCTTCACATGTCGAAAAGCAACCCCGGAAGACCCGCTCCTGCGTGAAATGATTGTCTCTTTCGGCACAGGGGGGTATGTTCTGCTCTTTGAAATCTGGGACAAGAAAACCGTCACCATTTTAGCCGTCCGCCACCAGCGGGAAGAGGATTACTCCTAAGCGTAAGAGGCCTGTCAATGCTAGAAATGCTGACCCTGTTCGTCAATATCTTCCTCAAGATCTTCATGATCTTCACCCCGTTCTTCGTTATCTCGGCCTTCTTATCCCTGACCAAGGATGACACCCCGGCCGAGCGGCAGAGGGTCGCGCTTAAGGTGACCATGGCGGTTGGGCTGACCTGTTTCGCGCTGTTCCAATTCGGCTCCTATATCTTCGCCCTGTTCGGCATCACTCTCGATGCATTTCGCATCGGCGCCGGGGCGATCCTGTTTCTCTCGGCCGTTTCGATGATCCAGGGCAGGGCGACGGTCTCCGCGCAAGACACCAAGGAGGATGTCGCCGTTGTCCCCCTGGCCATTCCGATCATCGTCGGTCCCGGCACCATTGGGGCGCTTTTGGTCATGGGCGCCGGGCTTAAAACCCTGCCCGAGACAATCATCGCCTGCCTGGCTCTGCTCTGCGCCGTACTTGCGGTCGGCGGATTGCTGCTGGTCGCCGGTCGGCTCGAGCGATTCCTGGGTCAGCAGGGCTTGACCATCCTGACCAAGCTGACCGGCCTGTTCGTCTCGGCCATCGCGGCGCAGATCTTCTTTACCGGGCTTAAGAACTTCCTCGGCTAAAAAAAGGGTTTTCAGGGCGGGGAGGCCAGAGTAATCAGGCTGCCCTGGATACCGCAGTTGGTGTACTGAACAACTATGCACTGAAAGTGCATAGGTTCCTATCGGGACTGAAAGTCCCT
>JAAXQE010000207.1 GCA_012974425.1 Geopsychrobacter sp. | reverse complement strand
CTCCGATGAAATACGCGTGAATATAGCACTGTTTTGATGGTTTTTTATAGACTTTAATGAAGTCGTTGGTGGGTTGGCTGGTAGAGGCCAGGTGCTGCAACGCTTAGGGTCAGGATTGGTTCTGCTGGTTGGAGTCTGCTTGGTTCAACTTTTCGTAAAGGGCGATCTGTTCGGCGATGCTCATTTTTTTGCCGCAGCCGGTCTTCAGGCAGAGCCTACAGCGGTCGTCCGAACACCACTGGCACATCTTGCAGTCGGGGCAGGGATGTTTTTTCTGCTTAGTCATAGACTCATTCTACTCTGAAATCATGATCAGGAACATTATAAGAGCATATGGCGTGCGGCAAGACCTGAATGTTGATATTCGCCACAGGGGTAAAATATCGACAGGTCTGGAAAATGAAGGCGGGCGGTATTGTCCCTCTGTCGCTGGGTCCTAGCTTGCCCCAGTGGGAGCTATGAATTTAGCGGCGGTTGGTGTTTGTTGTGCCAGCAAACGATTGCGTTGAATACGCAGATAGACTGCTTCGATCGCTTCGGCGGCCAGCAGCAAAGCAATGCCGAGCGCAGCTCCAGAGACTGCTGGCTTTAACGCCACGATTGGCCACCAGACCAGCAGCAGGAAGCCGCACTTGAAGAGGGTCGAATAACCGAGCAGGGCGGTTTTGTGTTCACCAGCGAACCAACCGCGCAACAGGTTGCTGACGGCATAGAGCAGCGGAAAGAGCGCACAGGCCGCCAGCGGAAAGCGCAGGTAGTTGAGGAGTCCCGCTTCGAGCCCGAGCAGTTGGCCCAGAATCGGTTGTGCGGCAGGTCCTGCGACCAGCAGCACCAGCAGTCCGAGTCCAAGTGCGACGACAATCGCAAAACGTCTCAGCACCTGATAGTCGGAAGCTGTGTTGACCAGGGTCAGATAGACCTGTTGCAGGTTGCGCATCGGACCAGCGAGCAGAAACAGAAACCCGCGAATCACACCGAACGCGGCCAGGGCCAGTGGCGCGTCCGGCAGGCGGCCAAGGATCGAATTGATCAGCAACGGAATGGTTTGCTGCAGGCAGGAAGAGTAGGCGAGGGGGAGGGCATAGCGAAAAATCTGGCCCGCGGTTTTTTCATCCGGTTGCTCGGTCAATGGCAGATGAACCCGCCAAGCGAAATAGGCCATCAGCAGGGTTTCGGTGATGACGCAGCTGACCAGGGCGAAGGCACCGAGTCTGGCGCCGTAAAACCAGCCTGTGCCTACTGCCAGAAAGCCCAGCAGGGCCGCGACGCGCAGCGCAGTGGCGATAGAGATGAGCGAGGTGCGTCGCGACTGAATGACCAGCCCCTGAAAAAAGCCGCGGATGCCGGTGAAGAAGGGGAGCAGCACCAGCAACTGGAGTGCCTCTCTGGCAGCGCTGGCGATTTTGGGCGGCGCGCCGAGCAGGTCGATCAAGAGCAGATCTCCCAGGCTGGTAAAGGCGATGAGTCCGAGCACCAGGGAGACATAGCAGGCGATCAGGCCGACAAAGATCAGTACCCCCCGCAGCGAACGGCGTCCGCGCACCATGGCGATGGTGACGGTGTGGTTCTGATAGGAGGGGGAGGCGATGAACAGATGCACGACCATCGCCACCGACATGCCGGCCAGGGCGGTGACATAGTCGGCGTAGCGCGCCAGCGCGCCGTTGATGATGGTATGCGACAGGCTCATCAACTGCACGTTGAGCAGCAGGGGGAAAAAGAAGAGCGCGATGTCGCGTTGGCGTAATGGTGTGCTCTCGGTCATCGATTGACCAATAACTGCTGTAGCTCAGCAACCGAGGAGAGGGTATAGGCCGGGGTCTCGCCACCATCATTACCGTAGCCCCAGCTGCAGAAGCAGGCCGGAATGCCGGCGGCCGTGGCGGCGCGCAGGTCGGTGTGGTGGTCGCCGATCATCAGGCTACTTTGAGGCTCTGCTTGTAGCTGGGCCAGCGCCGCAAGCAGCGGTGCCGGGTGAGGCTTCTTTTGCAGGCAACTGTCGCCGCCGAGCACCAGGCGAAAATACCGCTTCAGTCCCAGACTCTCGAGTAATTCTGTCGCCATCAGCAACGGTTTGTTGGTCACGACTGCCAGCGGATAATCCTGGAGTTGTTCAAGCATCTCACCGATGCCCGGATAGGCTGAACTCTGCACGCAGAGCTGTTGCTGGTAATAGGTGAGGAAGCTTGTCAGTTTCCCCTGATCAAAAAATCCATCCGGCAGGGCACGTTCGACCAGCGCGCTGGCCCCATCTCCAACATAGTTTCGCACCTGAACGATGGTCAGCGGGGGCAGACTGAAGTCGGCGCGCAGCAGGTTGATCGCGCTGGTCAGATCGGGGAGTGAGTCGACCAGGGTGCCGTCAAGGTCGAAGAGCAGGCAGCTTTTGGGTAGGGGATTCAATCCCGTGCGCCGAAGATCGCCGTACCAACTCTCACCAGGGTCGCGCCCTCTTCGATAGCCACCTCAAAGTCGTGGCTCATCCCCATGGAGAGCTCTTCGATGACCAGATTTGGCAGCTGTGCAGCGCTCAGTTGTTCACCGAGCAGACGCAGACGCCGGAAGTAGGGGCGCACCTCTTCAGGGTCATCAAAATATGGCGGGAGGGCCATCAAACCACGCACACGCAGGTGGGGAAGAGCGCAGATCCGTTTGGCCAGCTCCAGGGCCTCGCTCTCGTCGGCGCCGCTTTTGGTCGCTTCGCCGCCCAGATTGAATTGCAGCAGGATGTCTGCTGTCAGGCCAATTTTCGCCCATTGCGTGCTGATTTCCTGGGCCAGTGAATATCGATCAACGGAATGAATCAGCGCCGTTTTGCCGCATAGGTATTTAACCTTGTTACTCTGCAGTCCGCCGATAAAATGCCACTCAAGCGGCAGCTCAAGCTCTTCGGCCTTCTGGGAAAATTCCTGGACATAGCTTTCACCGAAGAGTTTTTGTCCGGCGTTATAGGCATCGCGGATCAGCGTTGCCGGTTTCTTCTTGCTGACCGCCAGCAAACGCACTGACTGAGGGTCGCGGCCGCAGCTCTGGCAGACAAGATCGATCTGCTGGCGGATCAGGGTCAGGTTGGTGGCAATTTCACTCATTTTAGCTTGCCTTGTGTCAGTTGGATTGTTGCAGTACCGGAATCGGCGCGCCGAGGGTTTCGAGAGCCTGGACAACCTCGCACAGCGGCAGGCCAACGACATTGCTGTAGCTGCCTTCGATACGACTGACCATGAAGGCGCCGAGTCCCTGAATGGCATAGGATCCGGCTTTGTCGCGCGGTTCACCTGTGGCAATGTAGCCCGTGATTTCGGCATCTGTCAATGAGCGGAAGGTCACGCGGGTGGTGACCGCTGCCGCGCGATTTTCGCCGGTGCCGCGATCCAGAATCGCATAGCCGGAGAGGACCTGGTGGGTGCGGCCGGAGAGTGAACGGAGCATGCGCGCCGCATCCGCGTTATCAGTCGGTTTGCCGAGAATCTGGGCATCGCAGAGCACAATGGTGTCGCTGCCGATTACCCAGCGCCCGTCGATGTCGTCGCGGGTCGAGACCTCGCGGGCCTTATCCAGGCTGAGACGAATGACATGTTGTTCAGGGCTTTCACCGGCAATCTCCCGTTCGTCGGCCTGACTCGGAATCACTTCGAAATCGAACCCGACCTGACGTAGCAGTTCATCGCGGCGGGGGGAGGCTGAGGCGAGGATGATACTGTTCTGCATTATTTTTCCTCCGTGGTGACGGCGTTGATTCGGGCCGCTTCGATCCGTTGCCACCAGTCGGGCAGGGCGGCCAGCGCGCGCTCGGCCATCGCCAACCGGCGGTCGGCACGTTTCATCTTGCGTTCTAAAACCAGGGGAGGGAAGAGGCCGTAGTTGACGTTCATCGGTTGGAAATTGTCGGCGTCGGCGGTCTGCAAATGATTGAGAAGTGCACCCAGAGCCGTCACCGTAGCTGGGGCAGGGAGTTCCTGGCCGCTGAGTTCTCCGGCGACAAAGAGGCCAGCCAGCAGGCCGGAGGCCGCTGATTCGACATAGCCTTCGACACCACTGATCTGCCCGGCGAGGGTGATATGGGGCGCGTTGTTGAGCTGCATCCGCGAATTGAGTGAGTTGGGCGCATTGATAAAGGTATTACGGTGCATACTGCCGAGGCGCTCAAAGCGTGCATTCTCAAGCCCGGGGATGGTACGGAAGATGCGCTGTTGCTCCGGATAGGTCAGGCGGGTCTGGAACCCGACCAGATTGTAGAGGCTGGCATGGCGGTTGTCCTGACGCAGTTGGATCACCGCGTGCGGGATGTAGCCGGTACGTGGATCGGGCAGCCCGACCGGTTTCATCGGCCCGAAGGAGAGAGTCTGGACGCCACGCGCCGCCATCTCTTCGATCGGCATGCAGCCTTCAAAATGGATCAATTTTTCGAACTCGCGTCCGGCCACCTTGTCGGCTTCGAGCAGGGCGGCGACAAAGCCTTCGTACTGTTCGCGATTGAGCGGGCAGTTGATATAATCCGCGCCCCCCTTGTCGTAGCGTGAGGCGCGCCAGGCAATGTTGAAATCGATGGAGTCGGCCTCGATGATCGGAGCGATGGCGTCGTAAAAATAGAGATGCTCGCTCCCGATAAGCTCTGCCAGATTCTGCGACAGGGCATCCGAGGTCAGTGGTCCACTCGCCAGAATAGTCGGGCCCGAAGTCGGCAGTTCGGTGACCTCCTGGCGAATCAGTTCGATCCGGGGGTGGGCATCAATCTTCGCGCTGATGTAACGTGAAAATTCTTCCCGGTCGACCGCCAGGGCACCGCCCGCCGGCACCGCGGTGGCGTCAGCCGCTTCGATGAAGAGCGCGCCGATTCTGCGCAACTCCTCCTTAAGACAGCCGACCGCATTGTTCATGCCTGCTCCGCGCAGGCTGTTCGAGCAGACCAGTTCGGCCAATTGTTCTGATTGGTGAGCCGCAGAGAAACGGACTGGCTTCATCTCGTAGAGCTTAACATCCAGCCCGAAACTGGCTAATTGCCAGGCAGCCTCGCAGCCGGCAAGACCGGCGCCGATGATCGTGACTTGCATATGTTTAATCCTGTGTCGATGTAAATAAAAAACCGGTCAAACCCCTGTGCGAGGCTCGACCGGTCGCTATGTTGGTTATTCTGATCCCGATCAGGCGTCCTTGGGGTTTGCCTTTTTTGCCGGAGCCTGTTTGACCGTGGCCTTCTTCGCTACGGGTTTTGCGGCAGTTTTCTTAGCTGGAGCCTTTTTAGCGCCGGCTTTCTTGGCCGGTGCTTTTTCAGCCGCCGCCTTCTTGGTGGCAGGCTTCTTGGTGGCAGGCTTCTTTGCGGCTGGTTTTTTCTCCGGTGGGATCAACTCGTTCTCCCAGTCGCAGGTCTCCTGTGGGCAGCGCTGCACGGTGCCCCAGCGCTTGGTGACCTTGATCTCGGTCAGCGGCCAGCTGCACTTGGGACAGGGCTCGGCCTTGGGCTCATTCCAGAGCGCGTATTTACACTTGGGGTACTGATTGCAGGAGTAGAAGATCTTGCCGTAGCGGCTCTTCTTCTCCATCATCTCCCCTTCTGTACACTGGGGGCATTTGATGTCGAGCGCCTTCGGTTTTTCCAGCGGCTGAATGTTCTTGCACTCAGGGTAGGCGCTGCAGCCGAGGAACTTGCCGTAGCGGCCCTGCTTGATCTGCATCTGGGCGTCACATTTTTCACATTTTTCATCGGACATGACCGGTTCTTCGGCGGTCTCTCCATCACCTAAGAGTGGTTCGGTGTGGCGGCAGTCGGGAAAGCCACTGCAGGCGAGGAAACGTCCGGCTCGGCCGAGTTTGATGACCAGTTCCTTGCCGCAATCGGTCTCGGGGCAGATCCGGTCGGTTTTTTCGGTGGTGACGTCAGCCTTGCTGACCTCTTTATCCTTGATCTGCAACAGTTCGATGAAGGGCTCCCAGAACTGTTTGACCAGTGGAACCCATTGCTTCTCACCGCGCGATATGGCATCCAGCTCTTCTTCAAGCCCGGCCGTGAACTCATAATCGACGTAACGGCTGAAATGGTCGGTCAGCAGTTTGGCGACAACCTTGCCGACATCTTCGGGGAAGAAGGTACGTTTCTCCAGGCGGGCATACCTGCGGGTCACCAGGGTGTTCATGATGCTGGCATAGGTGGATGGGCGTCCGATGCCGAACTCTTCGAGAGACTTGACCAGGCTCGCCTCGGTGAAACGGGGCGGCGGCTGGGTGAAGTGTTGCTCAGGGGTCAGCTCCTGCAGGTTGAGGGTTTCCCCCTCTTCCAGTGCCGGGAGCAGTCCTTCTTTGTCCTCGTCTTCATCGTTGTCTGTCCCCTCGATATAGAGGGTCATGAATCCGGCGAAACGGATAATCTGGCCACTGGCGCGGAAATTATATTTATCGCCTGCTGAAATATCGACTGTGGTGGCATCGAAGATCGCCTGAGCCATCTGCGATGCGACGGTCCGTTTCCAGATCAGTTGATAGAGGCGCAGCTGGTCCGATGACAGATAGGCCTTGAGTGATTCCGGGGTACGCGACACATCTGTCGGGCGCACCGCCTCATGCGCTTCCTGGGCGTTCTTGCTCTTGTTCTTAAATGTTCGGGGCTCGGCGAGGGCATACTCCTTGCCGTAGAGCTTGGTGATGACTTCGCGGGCCTCATCGGTTGCCACGCTTGACAGCGCCACAGAGTCGGTTCGCATATAGGTGATCAGACCGTGGGTGCCGTCATCGACCGCGATCCCTTCATAGAGCTTCTGGGCGGTACTCATGGTTTTGCGCGCTGAAAAGCCGAGCTTACGACTGGCTTCCTGCTGCAGGGTACTGGTGGTAAAGGGCGGCGCCGGGTTGCGTTTGCGCTGCTTTTTCTCGAGTTTGGCAACGCTCCATGGGGCTCCCTGGAGATCGCTCAGGACGCGCTGCGCATCCTGCTCGGCAGGCAGGGCGAATTTGTCGAGTTTCTGGCCATCCTTGCTGTGCAGGTAGGCGTTTAGTTTTTCTTTACCGCCAGTGGCCAGATCGGCTTCGATACTCCAGTATTCGCGCGGATCAAAGGCATCGATAGCCGCTTCGCGTTCGCAGACCATGCGCAGGGCGACCGATTGGACGCGACCGGCCGAGAGCCCGTAGTGGATCTTTTTCCATAGGAATGGCGAGAGGTTGAAACCGACCAGATAGTCGAGGATTGAGCGGGCCTGCTGGGCATCAACCATGTCACGTGCGATTGAGCGCGGAGCGGCCATGGCGGCGTCGATCGCCGGCTTGGTGATTTCTTGAAAGGTGACCCGGCTGACCTTGGGCTTGTCGCCAGCTTCATCGATCCCCAAGGCTTCCAGCAGGTGCCAGGCGATCGCTTCTCCTTCCCGGTCGAGGTCGGTTGCGAGGATCAGTTCATCGCTTCTGGCGACCTCTTTTTTCAGGAGATCGATATGTTTCTGACTCTCTGGGAGAATATGGTACTTGGGGCGAAAGTCCTGTTCGATATCGACCGATCCCTGCTTACTTGGCAGGGCACGCACATGGCCGTAGGAGGCCAGGACCTTGTAGCCCGGGCCGAGAAATTTTTCTATGGTCTTCGCCTTGGCCGGCGACTCGACGATTACTAGTGATTGAGCCATAAAGCTTTCCTCTCGCCGGGAATCAATAAACGACCCGGAACCAAAAGGGCTGCGCAATACGCAGCCCGGGGCGTTCTGCTAATGGTAGATACGGACCCAGTCTTCCGTCATCAGGCAGTCAATTTCACGCTGCCATTGATTACTGTTCTTTGCCAGCAGGGAGAGTGCCGTCAGGATTTTTATCTCCTGCAGGCTGACCGGCTCTTCGGCCGCGGCAACGATGCGATCGATCAATTCTTCTTCAATCGCATCGTTGATCAGGCCCATGCCGCGTAGTCGGACTAGAAAACCCCGTGCCTCGGTGTCGATGAGTCGGCACTCCTCGGCGCTAAAGATGCGCATTGTCGAAGCTGAGGTGCTGATACTTGCGCTGGCTTGCTGTTGCAACTGAGTCTGATCGAGAGCCGTTGATTCCATCCATGAGAAGGCATCATTGATCTCCTCGGCATCAAAGCCCTCAGACATCAACTCGGCGACCAATTCTTGCTCGCTGATCGGTGCGCCATCGGCACCCATCACATATTTGGCAATGAGATTAACGATTGCCAGAACTCGCTCGTGCAAGTAGACCTCCAGATAGACGCTCAAGTTGTACAGATGGGGTATAAACGGCAGTGACGAGGACAGTAGTAGCGTCTATCGACTGCGGATATACCGCCCGCCAGGCAGTGTTTGAACTCCTCCACGGAGCTCTAGGTCGAGTAAAATAGCGGAAACTTCCATGGGAGTCAAGCCGCAGGCCCGACCCAGTTCATCGCCATGTTGAGGTTCGAAATTGATGATCTGGTAAAGCTTGCGTGTGCTGCCATCGAGTTCGGCAATAAATAACTCTTCGGCTTGCTTGGCACTGGCGGTCGGTATGTCTGGCCAGAGAGCCTGCAGAATATCCTCTGCCTCGGTGACAACCTGAGCACCATCTTTGATCAGGCGGTTGGTGCCGTAACTGGTCGAGTTCTTAACCGCGCCGGGGACGGCAAAGAGTTCGCGCCCCTGTTCCAGGGCAAAGTCGCCAGTAATCAGCGAACCGCTGCCATCGGCAGCCTCAACAATTAACACCCCTTGCGAGAGCCCGCTGATGATGCGATTCCGTCCCGGAAAGTGGCCGGCTAGCGGCTGCGTTCCAGGCGGAAATTCAGAAATAATCGCATTTTCGGTAAGGATTTCCTGAAAGAGGCGAGCGTTCTCCGGTGGGTAAATATGGTCGGTCCCGCATCCCAGGACTGCGATAGTGCGTCCTCCAGCCTCGAGTGCTCCGCGGTGTGCCGCGGTGTCTATGCCACGCGCAAGCCCACTCACAATACAGACTCCGCGCTGCGCCAGTTCGCTGGAGATCTCCCTGGTCAGCAGTAGGCCACTGGCGGTCGCGCGTCTTGACCCGACGACCGCAAAGCAATCGTTCTCCGGCAGTTGGCCGCGGAGGTAGAGGAGCGCCGGTGGATCATGGATATGGCGCAGAGACAAAGGATAGTTCTTGTCCCAGAAGGAGACAAGGCTGACGGAACATTGTTCCAGGATCTCGAACCCACGCTTCAGGGCAGGGTCTTCGTGTGAGATGATTAAATTGGCCTGGCGCGGGGTCAGTTGTGCCAGTTGGATCAGGTCTTCGGGAGGTGCGGTCAGGGCAGTGGTGAAGCTGCCGAAGGTTTTCTTCAGCTTGAACAGGGCAACCCGTCCGATTCCGGGTGATAAGTGCAGCCGAAACAGGCTTGCTTTTTCCTGGTCCATTTCCCCTCCTGTGCATGGGTATGCTCATAAAAAAGAAAAAGGGAGCGGCGGGTAAGGCCGATCCCTTTTTCTATTTGTCTCGATTGCCTTATTCTGTCGCGGCCATGACCTGGTCGCCTGCGTGCATTTCGCTTGTGCTCTTGAAGATGAGGGCCGCTGAGCTCTGGTTGCCTGTGCTGATGACAACCGCTGCGCCGAGAAGATCATCGGGAAGCTGCAACAGTTCCTTTTCTTTGCCCGCAAGCTCGGTGGCTTGTCTTGGGCGTGAAATGTAGAGAATATTACCAACTTGCAGACCAGTGTTCAGGCCGAGGTCGATATAAATAATATCATTCTCTCCCTGAGTCATTTTGTCTTGTTGGCCCGAGATGATATGTCCGCTGAGTTCTCCGCTGGCTTTCTTGAGCTCAATCTCATTCTGTGGAGACACATACTCGAACAGTTCCGCGCCACGTTCAATTTCGCGGTAAACCTCACCGATCTTGCCGACAACGGTTTTGGCGTTGATTGCGGTGATCTGGACGAAACCGAGTTCATACATCATGGTACCGAACTTTTTTTTCGTCACCGGGTGCGTGACTTTTTGCCCGCGGCCATAGAGGCTGTAGATGTCGCCAACCTGGACCTGTCCGAGGTTTTCCATGTACAGGAAGACCAGATCATTTTTTGTCAGTAGGGCCCGAGCATCAACCGAGTCGATCAGACGGCCAAGTTCTTTTTCATCGGTTCGGATGAAGCCGTCACCAGATCCGGTGGCCATGAACTGTGCCACGGCTTTTTCTGGTTCTGGTGCAACGATGGGTTCAGCAACTACTGGTGCCGGTGCTTCGACGATGACCTGTGCTGGTGCTTCAACAACCGGGGCGGGCTCCTCGACCACAGGATATTCCGGGACCAGTTCGATCCGACCATTGTAGATGCGGACCCGTTGCCCGGGATAGATCAGGTGCGGGTTGGTAATGTCAGGGTTGTTGGCCCAAAGGCTTGGCCAGTAGTAGGGGTCTTTGATAAACTTCTCTGAAATCCCCCACAGGGTGTCCCCTTGTTTAATCGTGTAGGTGCGCGTTTCAGCGGCAACTGCCGATAACGACGGCAGACCAATCATGAGCAGGGAGAGCAGCGATAGCCAGACGCGGATCTGTTTATTCATGGTTTCCTCTGTGTGCCAAGTAGAGAGCATTCACCTTGCTAGCGGATCTTTTGTGCTCAGCAGTAGGCGTTTTAGCTCTGGGCTTTCAGGATAGCGGGTGCTCAGCATCTGTAGCATTGCGGCGGCATTGTTTGGAGCGTCGTTTTCACGGTAGTAATTGGTCAGTCGAGCCATGGCCGCCGGAGCCTTGTTTTGTTGTTGCGGATTATCAATGATGTCGAGAAGAACTGTTTCAGCGCGTGCTGTTTTTTGCTGGGACAACAGTGCCTCAGCCATCCAGTAATTGGCGTTGCCTGCATATTCATGCTCGGGGAAGCGCTCGAGGAATGCTCCAAACCCTGACTCTGCCTCAGCCATTTGACCAGTTGCAATAGCGGCGAAAGCTTCAAGGTAGAGTTCTGCCGCTTCAGATATCCGCGCGGTTTCTGCTGCTGAAGGCGCTATTTGCAGTGTTGGAGGCACAGGCTCAACCGCCTGATCTGGTGGTTTTGTGTCGTCATAAAGATTATCTGCCGTCAAACGACTAAGTTGTTTCTGTAGGTTGTCCAGTTGCAGGGCCTGCTGCTGCTGGATCTTGAGCAGCCCATCGATCCGTTGCTGCAGTCCGTCTGATGCTTGAGGGGCCGCACATCCGCTAGCCAGTAGAGCCAGTGCGGCCAACAGGAACAATCTCATGGGTTTACAACCGGTTTTGTATTGTCTCTTCATATCCATCCATAGGGTCAAGTTAATCTTCTGAAAAATATAGGGTTATTAAGAGGTTGTCAAGTTTTTCACTGCAACTCGGATCGCCGGACTCTCTTCAAAACGGTACTCCTTCTGTTCTGGACTATGTTACTATTGTGCCCTTAATTCAGGGGATAAAGGAACTCATGTGATGTGTAAAAGCGAAAAAGCTCTCGAACTGCTGGCTCCGGCAGGTGATCTTGACAAGTTGAAAGTGGCCATTCGTTTTGGAGCAGATGCGGTTTATCTGGCCGGAGAAAATTTTGGGCTGCGTGCCCGGGCCGGAAATTTTAATATTGAGCAGCTGCGCGAGGCCCGCCGCCTGACCTCAGAAGCGGGGGTCAAGATCTACCTGACCCTGAATGCCAGTTTACGTGCTGCCGAATTTGATGCGCTTGAGGAATCGCTCGAGGAGTTGAAACCACTCGATCTGGATGCATATATTGTGGCTGATGCCGGGGTGCTTGCGACTATAGTCCGCGTCGATCCGCAGCGTGTGATCCACATGTCGACTCAGGCCAACACCTGTAACCCCGCCACGGGAGGTTTCTGGCAACAAGCTGGTGCCAGTCGGATCAATTTGGCGCGTGAGCTCTCGTTAGCAGATATTTCAGCCTTCCAGTCCGTGCCGCAACTGGAACTGGAAGCCTTTGTTCATGGAGCCATGTGTGTTGCGCATTCGGGGCGCTGTCTGATCTCCACCGCGCTTGTCGGGCGGAGTGCCAATCGGGGGGATTGCGCTCAACCCTGTCGCTGGAATTACAGCCTTGTCGAAGAGAAACGCCCCGGCCAGTCGATGGCGGTCGAAGAAGACGAGCGGGGGACCTATCTTTTTAACAGTCGCGATCTCTGTCTGGTCGAACAGCTTGCGGCCCTGGCCGATGCCGGTGTCAGCAGTTTCAAGATTGAGGGGCGCATGAAGGGGATCTACTATGTGGCTGTCGTGACCGATGTCTACCGCCAGGTGATTGATCGTTTGCTCGCAGGAGATCGACAGATCGATCCGCGCTGGCGTCAGGAGCTCGATAGCGTCAGTCATCGTCCCTATGATACTGGTTTTCTTTTCGATAATGCCGACCCCAAAATACACGCCGCCGACACCCATTACCTGCGCACGCATGATTTTGTCGGGCTGGTCTGTCGGGATGAGAACGGCCTCTATGTCGAGGGGCGCAACCGATTTTTTGCGGGTGATGAGCTGGAGTTGCTCGGTCCACAGATGAGAAGAGCGATCATTAGGGTTAACGGCCTACGTGACCTCAAGGACCATCCGTTGAGTGCTGCCCAGCCGAATTCCAGGGTGCGCCTTGATCAGCTTCCAGAGTGGGTCACCGTGGGCGACATGTTGCGGCGTAAAATTAGTTGAGGTGGGGGACGTTGCCAAAAAAAAGGCGCCCCGGCCAGGAGGGATGCCGGGTGCGCCAAATGTTGTTGCCTTGAGTAAAAGACTACCAAAGAAGTAGTCTTTATGCAAGCCTTACCCGACATTTTTTGTCTGGATTGCAAGTGCCTGAAACCGAAAGCGATTTATGAGATTTTCATTAGCGATTGGAACTGGTTGTCTTTGCCGGTTGTCAACAGAAAACGACCCTGAATCCCCAAGGCGGTAAGGAAGGGGCGGAGGTGCCTGGCCGCAAAGCGGAGTTGCTGGCCGCTGTCGGAGCGCACGCTGATATCACGGGCCGCGCCCTGATAGTAACGCATCATCACTTCATGACTGATGTGCAGGCTAAAGCGATAACTATGGATTTTGCCCGGCATGCCTCTCCCGTCCAGAATGTATGGAGTTTAAGATGATTTATAAGGTGGTAGAAACCAGCGAGGTCACCGATGAAAGCCTTGAGGCAATCCTCAACCAGTGGACGCAAAAAGGCTGGCGTTTCGATTCCCTCCAGTTTGCCATGCGCGAAGGCCAGCGGCGTCCGGGCATGGCCTTTATCATTTTTACGCGCGATGATCAGCCCACAACCGCAGGTGATTAGTAGCTCAGCCCAGCTTTTTTGCGTACCTTGCGCATGGTCTTGAGGGCAATACGGCGAGCTTTTTCGGCGCCAGCTGCCAGTGTTTCGCGCAGGCTCTCCGGATTGGCCAGCAACTCTTCACGCTTTTCGGTAAAGGGCGCAAAGAAGTCGCGAATCGTCTCGAACAGTTCCTGTTTGACATCACCGTAGCGCAGCCCCGGAGTCAGGTAGCGTCGGCGCAGATCCTCACGCCCGGCGGCATCGAGGAATAGCGCGTAAATCTGGAAGATGTTGCAGGTCGCAGGGTCTTTCGCCTCTTCGACCGGGGTGGGATCGGTCACGATCCGCATCACCTGTTTACGCAACGCCTTGTCGTCCTGAAACAGATCGATGGTGTTGGCGTAGCTCTTACTCATCTTGCGCCCGTCCAGCCCAGGCACCGTGGCGACATTATCATCGATTTCCGGTTCGGGCAGGGTGAAGATCTCACCATACTCGTTGTTGAATTTTATGGCGATATCACGTGCTACTTCCAGGTGTTGTTTCTGATCCTTGCCGACCGGCACCTTCTCACTCTGGAACATCAGAATATCGGCCGCCATCAACACCGGATAGGCGAAAAGCCCGTGATTCGGTCTGCCCCCCTGTGAAACCTTATCCTTATAGCTGTGGCAGCGCTCCAGCAGGCCCATCGGGGTAAAGTTCGACAGCATCCAGGTCAATTCCTGCACCTCGGGCAGGTCGGACTGCACCCAGAACACGCTCTTTACCGGGTCGAGGCCCAGGGCCAGAAAGCTGGCTGCGGCCTCAAGGGTCCCTTTGGCCAGGGCCTTGCCATCGGTGAGAGAGGTCTGGGCATGGTAGTTGGCGATAAAACAGAACAGTTCTTCCTGCTCCTGATAGGCGATCATCTTCTGCATCATGCCAAAATAGTTACCAAGATGCAGGGCTCCAGAAGGCTGGATGCCAGATAGTACACGCATGAGAATCTCCGCTGGGGTAGGTGTCTGGTTTTCGCTGGAGAATCTAACAGATGCGTGAATTAAGCGTCAACTTTTGAAATTACAATGAATGGAGTTGCTCTTTGAAATGCTTGATATTGGCCGGGTGGTGATCCCGTTACGAGGCAACATGCTCCCCTCCCAGATTTGCAGTTCATCTGTCGCCAGCTCAACTTTTAAGGTGCGCGTGGGATCGATGGGAACTCCATGCCAGAACGGGGCTGCGTGGTTGACGCCAGCCCCGTTGAAGGTAGAAAGAGAAGAGCCGGTGGAGCTCTACTTTTGTTCCTGATTGCCCATCATGGTTGCAAATTGCAGGAGTTGCTGAATGTCCATGCCACTCTCTTTGAGAATTCCAAGCATAATCGGAAAGAGTTGCATCATGAAGCCCGGCTCCTTGATCACTTCCTTGGCCAGATCGGGCAAGGTTTCAAGAATAAACGCCTGCTTCTCTTCTTTGCTCAAGGCGAGCAGCTCATTTTTGATGTTTTCTATGCTCATTCAGGTTCCTCATTGTTCTATCGTTAGGGGTGGTGTTTGATCTCTTCAATGTCAGGCGAAGGCAATTTTATAGACTTCTGGATAGCTTTTGACAAAGTGGACTTCGATTCCCTCACGCAGGTAGTCAGGGAGGTCATCGTAGTCCTTGCGGTTTTCTGCCGGGAAGATCAGGATTTTCAAGCCTGCGCGACGTGCCGCAATGGTCTTCTCCTTGACACCACCGATCGGCAGAACCCGTCCGGTCAGGCTGAGTTCACCGGTCATGCCGAGGTCGCGAATGATCGGCCGGTTCTGAATCATCGACAACAGGGCTGTGGTCATGGTGACCCCGGCTGATGGGCCATCCTTGGGGGTTGCGCCATCCGGCACATGCAGGTGGACAAAATGGGTATCGAAAAACTGAGCAGCTATCTGGTATTTTTCGAGATGGCCCATAACGTAGCTGTAGGCGATCTCGGCACTTTCGACCATCACCTTGCCGAGTTGGCCGGTCTGTTTGAACCCCTTGGCCTTGCTCGGCACTGCGGTTGCTTCGATCTGCAGGGTCGCGCCTCCCATCCGGGTCCAGGCCAGGCCGGTCACAACCCCAGGCGCAACATCAAAGAGTTCCTCCTTGCTGAAGACCGGTTTGCCGAGGAATTTTTCGACATCCTGAAGGCCGATGGTGATCTTATCCTGGCGTCCTTCGGCAAACTCCATGGCCGCCTTGCGCATGATCCGCTTGATGCGGTTTTCCAGGCCACGCACCCCTGCCTCGCGCGCATAGCGGTCGATAATGCGCACCAGCGCACTCTTGCGGATGCTGACCTGACTGCGTTTGAGACCATGGTTTTTAAGGGCCTTGGGGATCAGATAACGCCGCGCAATCTCGAGTTTCTCTTCGAGAATGTAGCCCGAGAGGCGGATGATCTCCATCCGGTCGAGCAGGGGGGCCGGGATGGTGTCGAGTTGATTGGCGGTGGCAACAAACAATACGTTCGACAGGTCGAAGGGCACATCCAGATAATGGTCGCGGAAGCTGCCGTTCTGCTCGGAATCTAGGACCTCAAGCAGGGCTGAAGCAGGATCACCATGGAAACTGGCGCCGATCTTGTCGATTTCGTCGAGCATCAGCACCGGGTTGGCGGTGCCGGCACTCTTCATGGCCTGAATCGCCTTGCCCGGCATGGCACCGATGTAGGTGCGGCGATGGCCCTTGATTTCAGCCTCGTCGCGCATTCCGCCGACTGAAAAACGGTAGAATTTACGCTTGAGAGCCGAGGCGATCGACTGTCCGACCGAGGTCTTGCCGACACCGGGAGGGCCGACCAGGCAGAGGATCGAACCGGAGATGTCGCCCTTCATCTTGCCGACCGCGATAAATTCGAGAATCCGTTCCTTGACATCATCGAGGCCATAATGATCGCGATCCAGGACCTTACGCGCACGCGCCAGATCGTAAGCATCCTTGCTGAACTTTCCCCAGGGGAGAACCGTCAGCCAGTCGAGATAGTTGCGGCTGACGTTGTATTCTGGGGATGATGGTTCGATCAACTGGAGCTTTTCGATCTCTTCATTGACGGCATTCTGGGCCTCTTGATTGAGGGTCAGCTTTTTCAGGCGGGCCTGAAATTTTTCAATCTCACTGACCTTGCCCTCTTTTTCAAGACCGAGTTCCTTCTTGATCGCCTTGAACTGTTCGCGCAGGAAAAAATCACGCTGCTGAGCCGAGATTTTTTCTTCGATCTGCTGGCTGATATGGGTCTGCAGGCGTGAAACCTCCAGCTCCTTCTTCAGCAGGATCAGGACCTTTTCGATCCGCTCCTGCAGATTGAGGGTCTCGAGAACCTCCTGCAGCTCAAAGCCATCGGCATTGGTCAGGTTGGCCGCAAAGTCAGCCAGACGGGCCGGGTCATCCATGCTGGAGCGCCCGAGAAAGAGCTTGATCTCTTCGGAATAGAGCGGGTTGATCTGCACAAGTTCCTTCAGGGTGGCGATGATCGCCATCGAGTAGGCCTTGAGTTCGGCATTGTCGACCTCATCTTCTGGTTCTGGATAGTCGACTTCGGCGTAGATGATCCCTTTGCGTTCTGAGACCTGTTTGATAACGAAGCGCTCCAGACTGTTGACCAGAACGTGAGCGCTCTCCTCTTCGGCATGGATCAGCTTGAGAATCTTCGCCGCCACGCCAACCTGTTGCAGATTGTCCGGGGCGTCCTCCTCATCGAGGTCCAGGACCATCACCAGACCTATGGTCTGCGTCGCAGAATCCATCGCCTGCTGGATGGTTTCGACCCGTTCACGGCCATTAACCGTGAGTGGAATGATCACCCCCGGAAAGGCCGGGCGCGGGCGTAAGGGGATGATTGGCAGCGCTCCGGGCAGGGTATCGCGTGCCAGAACCAGCCCATCATCGGGGATGGCGGTCACGTCGGTATCGGTTTCGATTTCAATTTCGTATTCGATCGAATCATCGTGATCTTCGAAATTATCGTGCATAGTCGCTTAAGCTCCGTTTCGGTTTTACCGTCAATACTGATGGCCGGCGGATAAGTTGGCAGCCAATTTCGGGCGAAGTTAGTTGATTGTCTCAGACCTGTCAACTCGACCCGTTGTGTATTTCCGTTTGGCTCTGATTGATCCATGATTCCGGGGCCAGTGCAATATCTCAGCTGGCTTCATATTAATCTCTGGACTTAAGTGAGTATAGCTGATTCTGGCCTGCTTGACGATATTGCCCCCCTGTTGCTCTGTTCGGTTGAGGCTGGCTTGTGACGTAAAAAAAAGCGGAATTTTCATCAGGGAAAAATTTGTGAGCTCAGTTGATTCGCAGGTTCGATAACGGCCCGCGCAGGCTGAGTTTATAGCGGCCATCCGGCTGTGGTTTTTTCATCAGGCTCAACAGGTCTTTCAACATCGGGTCGAGGGCATCCTTGGGTGTCAGCTCCAGAGTCAGGTTCAGACTGCTCTGGGCGGGGATGCGACCCACGCGCAGGCTGCCGCTGCCTGTCAGGTCGAAAGCCGGCCCCTTGACTTCCAGGCGACTGATCGTAACCACAGGCCCCTTGGCCTCAGCGCTAAGGCTCAGTTGCCCGATGGCTAGCAGGTCGCTGGCGCTGCCCAGCTGTTGCATCCCCTTAAGGAGTAGATCGTTCATCTCGATCTTCAGCTGCCCCTGGTTTTTCCCTGCCAGGGGTAGTTTGCCGTTAAACTCTCCCTTGGGTAAGTTACCCTCAAGGGTCAGCGGCAGGTGTGGCGCGAGAGATTCAGCGAATTCCAGGTTAGCGAAATCGAGCTTCAGGTAGCCATCGCGATAGGCACTGCCGCTGATATCCCCCTCATAGGTATTTAGGTCGAAACTGACCCCGGGGTTATTACCGAACAGGCTTAGCCAGAGCGGGCGCAGATCCACATTTTGCAGCTGAACCGGGTAAGGAATGCTGGCATGGCTGATGTTCAGTTCTGCTGCGCCGAGACCGAGGGGAAAGAGCAGCTGTGGGTCGATAATTTCAAGTTGTACTCCCTCGCTTTCCACCAATTGCTCAAGCTGTCTGGCGAAAGGATCCAGTGGGAAGAGCAGGAGCAGGGCAAACAGGAAGCAAACCAGAAAGCTGGCAGCGCAGAGAAAAGCGGGATGCAGCAAAGTCCTGACCAGACGGTTGCGTCGATCTGTCTTCATCAGCGGTTCTCCCTGAAGCGGTTCAGGATTATAGAGGTGTCGAGCTGTTCTGGATTGTCAAAGCGGGTCCGAACCCGCAACTGAGAAACCTTCAGGATCTGCTCGCTCTGGTCGAACTGGTAGAGTAGTTCGACCAGTTGATGTAGTTTAAGTTTTTCGAGTTTGATCTCGACCCCTTCTTCGGTCAAACCCTCACGTTCTTTATCCGGTTGCGGTCGGACATAGATCAGCTGGCTACGGGCTGATACCTGTTCGGTGGCCGCTTCGACCGCAGAGATCAGGTTCTGCTTGGGAGCTGATCCCCCTTGAGGCTTGAGCTTCTGCATCTGTGCTTCAAGCTCAAGATATTCCTTAAGCGAAACCTTCAGTTGAACGAGTTCCTTTTGTGCGCTGTCAATCTTGCGCTCGAATCGTTCAAGTCGCTGCTGGTGGCCTGTGTAGACCCAGCCGATACCGAGCAACAGCAAGATTAGACCTGCAGCTATCAGGGGTTTTAAATGTTTCTCTTGCTCAAAGCCAACCATCTATTCGCCTTTTGCCTGGATTAACTGAATCTGTAGCTGGAAATCGACCCGACTGCCATCGATGGCTTGTTTACTGTCTAGAATACGAACCTCATTAAAGAGTGGTTCTTGCTGCAGGCTGCCGAGCAGGCGACTCACCGCGTCAAAACTTTCGGTGCTGCCTGAGAGGCGCAAGCCTTCATCGTTCTGCACATATTCCCGGATATCGAGTGACAGCTCGGAAGCGATATTTTTAGAAACGGCTAAGAGAACCTGTAGCGCAGCTGGAGACTCGGTGCCAAATTGCGCTGCTTTTTTTTGTAACTCTTTCAGTTTCGACTGCAGTAGCAATGGAGCTGCGACGCGGAGCTTCTCCCCTGGAAACTGTTTTTGGTAAAGGGATTTCATCTGTAGCTGAATGTTGTTCAATTCTACCGAACGTTGCTGGTATTGCAGATAACCACTACCGCTGATCAACAGCAGCGCCAGCAGGGCCAGGCCAGACGCCAGCCAGGCGCGCCGCTTGAGGGCCTGCCAGTCGTTTTTTAATTTGTAGAGGCCCGCGCGCAGATTAAGACTGCTGGTACCTGCTTTAGCTGCGGCAAGGGCAAGGCTGGCCACCGTCATCAGTTCCGCAGAAATCGGACCATCCTTGCTGTCCAGTAGAACGGACTCTATTTCGAAGCCAGCCTGTTCGAGGCTGAGGGCCAAACTGCTGTCCGCAGCGATCCCCAGCAAGCGCAGTCTCGAAAGGGGGGTGTCCCTGCAACGTGCCAGCATCTGCGCCTGCTGGACTACTCCCTTATCATCTAGCGCAGATGTGCGCGGCAGGATCCGCAGATCGGTCACTGCGCCATCTTCGACGCGCGCGAGCGAAATATGCTCATCTTCGACACAGAGCAGCAAGCTGTCGACTGGCCAGCCGAGCCCGGCCACATAGCAGAAAGGAGAGAGCCCGAGGTAGCCGAGTGGTTCGCGATTGTCGTCAAACTGGCTGAGCAGCTCTTCTATCTGCTCATTCAATACTGCGGCGGTAAGGACCTTGCCCGTCCCCTGAATTTCATGGAAAACGCTCCGCTTGTCCAGGTTCTCCGGAATCTGGCAGGCCATTTCCGGGAGCGCCGCTGCGGCAATCTTACGCGGATCGTTAAACGGGAATTCCAACCAGCGCAGCAGTGCATCCGGGGCCGGCAGCGTACAGGCCAGCCGATCGGTCACCTGCAAGGGTTCAAATGCCTCCCCCAGTTGGTCGGCCAGGGTCCGCTGCGGATCACGCACAAAGGACCCTGTCTTAAGCAGGGTCGCTTCTGCAGCGTCACCGGAGGCGACGGCGAATGCCCACTGCTCCGGGGCTGGTTTTAAGGCGATGTGTCTTCGGCGCATCTTGATTAATTCACCTTCTGCCAGAGGAGTTTATCACCGGTTTTGTTGACGATTGCCTGCATTCTGCGCGCTCCGTCGTTGACCCGGCCCTGGCTGTTGATTAGGTAGTAGGAACTTTTGACTTTATAGTTATCTAGAGTTAAAGCATTCGCAGAATTCTGTCCTATCGCTACAGTCAGGTCTGCATTAAGGTTGTTGAAACTCTTAAATGTATCTTTGTCACGCCAGCTCAGCAAATCCTCTACCATTGTAGAAGTCATGGCGGGGTTCCATATGAGTAGTACCTCGGGAGAGGCGGTATTGATATTCAGTTTGCCGTCACTGCCAACGACGCTGTGGACGAATGGCCTAAGTTGTTCGACCGTCTCGGCATCGAAACCGCGAATAAGCCGTAATTCATCGATACTGCGCAATGACCCGTCGGTGGCTTCGTGAGGCGGGTTGAGTGAACGATAGTAGGCATCTTCCGCTCCGCCGGCCTCCGGTGTATGGTTCGGGTCGAGCCAGTCGATCAGCGCATCGGCCAGCGCATCCGGGTTGTCGAGCGCCAGATCTCCGCAGAGTCCTTTGAAACGATCGATGTAGGCTTGGTCCGGAAAATCCCCACTCTGATTGTACAGCTTGTTCAACGGCAACCGACCGTCGAGATCATCGATCCTGACACTGACCGTCCCCTCGGCCAGCGGATAGTCCTGCACGCCGATCGACCAGAGTTCTTTCGGATCGTTTCTGGCATCGTAGCCGTTCGTGTCGGTCTGCAGAATCATCCGTCCTGCGGTAATCCCGCCACGCGCCAGATATTGGGCGCGGGTCGTGTCGCGAAAGGTTTCGGTCAGGCGCATATCGATCAGGGTCGAAAAGGCGAACTCACTGAGCAGCGCACTCAGCAAGGCGACCACGACCAGCACCAATAGCAGCACCATGCCTCTTTCGTTACCCGTTCTCATCGGCTTCTTCATTTCTACGGCAGATCAAAGGTGCCCACTAAGGGTGGCATCCCCTCAGTGTCCGCCAGGGTTAACTCGGCGCGAACCAGCACCGGGCGACCGTTGATCAGGCTATCCCAGTCTTCACGCCAGTTCTGACCATCAAAAAAACTGAAAGTCAGTTTATCGAGCCCTTGCGCGAGTCTTTCCTCAGCATTCGCCTCCGAACTGTTGAGCCCTTTTTCGGCGCGCCAGAGCGTCATGCGGTTATCCGGGTCAGGGCCGAGTCGGTAGTGGACCTGACGCAAGCCGGACTGCGGCCCACCGCTGGAGTTGGTCAGGAGCTCGAGGTAGGGCTCGCCCAGGCTGTTTTGCCCCCCCCTTAGCGCCTGATGGGGAATCTGAGTGTCCAGTGCAAGCCCGAGCAGTTCACGATCGAGCCGTGCAATCAGCACCCGACCGAGATGCAGCGCCGCACCCTGTTTTTCGACCTGCTCTTTTGCCGCGCTGGTGGTTGAGAAGACCCCATAAATACTCGTCAATAATAGACTGGTCAGGGTGATTGCGACCAATATCTCAAGCAGAGTGAACCCGGCATCTTTGCTCACAGTTGCACCTCTTTAATCTTTGATAAATGAGGTCAGGGTCACCAGTTCGTTCTCCTGCTCATCACCCCAGATAACACTGAGATCGATCTGTGCGATCCCCGCTATCGGGGTCGGGGTGGTGACTCTGCGCCAACTGTAAGCCTGATTCGGTTCGGTAAAATCACCCTTGTTCTGGTCTAAACCAGAACTGATGCCGTTTTCGATTTCGGCCATCTTCTGCTTGGCCAACAGGGTCGCGCGCGTCATATGTTGCAAGCGGTCATTGACCAGAATGCTGCGCTGCGCCAGGCCGAGCATCACCACCAGGGCGATCCCGACAATCGACAGCGCGACCATGACCTCAAGCAGGGTGAAGCCACTATTTGCAGGAGTACGCCGTCTGCTCATCTGAAATCCCGATAGCCGTCATAGATTTCGGTCAGTCCGGTCAGCGGGACCAGGCGCAGGGTCATTTTGTTCTCTTTGTCATCCTGCAGGTGAATGATGGTTTCTTCCAGCCAGCCTCCGGGGAGGAGCGCAGTGGTTATTTCACCCTCGTTCTGTTCGCCGCGTTGCGGCTGGTAGATACTGATAAACTTGACGCCTGAACCGAGTTTCCTCCTCGCGCCTACCCCCTGTAATGGTTGTAACTCCCCGGAGAGACTGACGTTGGCCGCCCGGTAAGAGTTGTCAGCCATCTCGAAGGTCAGGCGGTGTTCCATGCCGGTCATCGCTGCCTCATTGTAGAGGTATTTCACCGTTCCGGCCAGACGCCGCGCGCTGGAATCGAGGCGGTTGGGGTCGAAACCACCGATCAGCGGCAGGCTGAGGCTGGCCATCAATCCCAGCAGCAAGACCACCACTGCCAGCTCGATCAGGGTGAACCCTGCCTGGGCAGAGGTCCGCTGACTTTTCAGTAGGTTCATGTTCAGTCCGTCAGACGCCTACTCGATCTCCCAGCTATTGATATCGGCATCATCACCCTCGCCGCCTGAGGCCCCGTCTGGGCCATAGGACATGATATCGTAATCGTCATGAATCCCGGGGGAAAGGTAGATGTAGGCATTGCCCCAGGGATCGAGCGGGATTTTCTTCATGTAGCCTTTAGCGGGATACTTGGCCGGGATCCTGCCATTCTTAGGTTTCTCGACCAGTGCGGCCAATTCCTGTTCAGTGCTCGGGAAAAATCCATTGTCGAGCTTAAATCTGGCGAGGGATTGTTCGAACCCTCTGATTTGAACCTCGGTTGTGGTGCGCTTGGCTTTTTCCGGTTCATCAAGCAGGTTCGGGACAACGACCGCGGCCAGAATGCCGAGGATCATTACCACAACGAGAATCTCAATCAGAGTGAAACCGCGCTGATTCTTCAGCGGTGAATATTTTTGTTCAGACATGCTTGCTCCTTGTATGATTCAGTTTTAGATTTTTCGCGCCTAACGCCTACCTATTTTACCCCAAACTCTGGCTCGCCTGAAAGATTGGCAGCAGGATCGCCAGAACAATGAAGCCGACCGAGACGCCCATGAATAAAATCATAACCGGTTCGAGCAGTGCAAGCAGCCGGTTAATCGACATCTCAACCTGCTGGTCGCTGGTGTCGGCCACCCGCTTCAGCATCTGCTCCAGCTCGCCACTCTTTTCGCCGACGGCGATCATCTGGATCAACATCGCCGGGAAGATCTGCTCTTTTTGTAAGGGCGCGGCCAAGGATGCGCCCTCGCGAACCTGATTGCCCGCGCGTTCGATCGCCTGTTGCAATATCAAATTATTAAGCAGTTTACCGGTAATCTCCAGCGCCCGCAGCAGCGGTTGGCCGGCGCCCAGCAGCGTGGCCATGGTCCGACTGAAGCGACTGGTTGCAATCAGCATATTCATCCGGCCGATCAGGGGCAGCTTGAGGCGCCACTGATCGAGAGTCAGGCGCCCCTTCTCTTTGCTGGCCCAGCGTCTTACCAGTAACAGGACTATAATCAGTACGCTGAAGATAAGCCAACTGTAGTTGTTCAACAGGTCGCTGGCAGCGATCAATAACCGGGTTGGCAACGGCAGAACCTGGTCCAGGTCGACCAGCATTCGTGTCACCTTGGGCAATACGAAGCCGACCAGAAAGAACAGAACGCTGCTCCCGACGAGGGCCATCAGCAGGGGGTAAGCGAGAGCCGCGGTAATCCGACTCTGCAGGCGGGCTTGTTCCTCGAGCAGGTCCGCGAGATTGGCGAGTGCCTCGTCAAGGGTGCCGCTGTTCTCACCGACCTCAACCATGCTGATGTAGATGGGTGGGAAGATCTTGCTTTCATTGAGCAGGGCCAGGTGCAAGGCTTCCCCCTGCACCACCGCTTCACGCACGCGATTTAATGCCGTGGCCAGTTGTGGACGTTCAAGCTGGCCGGCGACCGTATTGAGGGTTTCGTCGAGTGACAATCCTGCACTGAGCAGGGTTGCCAACTGGCGCGTGGCGGTGGCGAGATCTTCGATCGGGACCTGCACGCGCCGCCAACCACTGAAGAGGCGTTGGCTGGGGCGGCTCCCGCTGGCTACGACCTCGGTGGCGAAGATCCCCTGTTGGCGCAGGCTGGCCATCGCGGCGCGTTGTCCGCTGCCTTCACAGCTGCCGCTGACCTTGCGGCCGGTGCTGTCGAAACCTGTGTAATCGAAGAGTGCCATAGCTCAAACTCTCATTAGTTATCGATCCGAGTGACGCGCAGCACCTCTTCGAGGGATGTCTCGCCTGCCTGGGCCTTTCTCAGGCCATCCTGGCGCAGGCTGAGCATGCCAGCCTTTTGCGCGGCCTGACGGATACTGCTGGCGTCGGCCCCGGCCATCAGCAGCTCACGGATCTCATCGGTTAGGTGGAGCAGCTCGTAGATGCCGGTTCGTCCGCGATAGCCGATCTGCTGGCAGGCGTCACAACCGCTACTGCGGAAGAACTGCAGATCTGTCCGGTTCGGCACCAGCCCTGCAAAATGTCGGATCATCTCTTCACTGGGGGTATAGCTGCTGCGGCAGTCGGGGCAGAGCCTGCGCACCAGGCGTTGGGCCAGAATGCCGCTCACCGCCGAAGAGACCAGGAAGGGTTCGATCTTCATGTCGAGCAGTCTCGTCAGTGCCCCGGCGGCATCGTTGGTATGCAGGGTCGAGAAGACCATGTGGCCGGTCAGTGCCGATTGCACGGCGATCTCGGCGGTTTCGCTATCGCGGATCTCGCCGACCATGATGATGTCCGGATCCTGACGCAGAATCGAACGCAATCCGGCGGCGAAGGTCAGATCGATCTTTGAATTGACCTGGATCTGCCCGACCCCGTTCAGCTGATACTCGATCGGGTCTTCAACCGTAATGATGTTTTTGGAACGATCGTTCAGGCGGCTGAGCGCGGCATAGAGGGTGGTGGTCTTGCCGGACCCGGTCGGGCCGGTGACGAGAAAGATGCCATGCGGCTGGCGGATCAGCTGATCGACCTGTTGTTGGAGTTGTTCATCGAGGCCGATCTGCGCAAGGTCGATAACGCTCGAACTCTTTTCGAGCAGCCGCAGGACCAGGCGTTCACCGAAGGCGGTCGGCAGCGAAGAGACCCGGATATCAACATCGCGCCCGGCAATCCGCACTCGAAAACGCCCATCCTGCGGCAGGCGTTTCTCGGCGATATTCAGGCCTGATATGATCTTGATCCGCGAAATAATCGCGGCGCGCGCCTTTTGCGGCGGGCGCAGCACCTCGTAGAGCACACCATCAATCCGGTAGCGGATGATCATCTCGGTTTCGAAAGGCTCCAGGTGAATATCGCTGGCGCGTTCACGACTGGCGCGGGCGATCAGGCCGTTGACAAAGCGGATGATCGGCGCTTCGTCACTGCTGTCGAGCAGGTCGGTCGGCCCCAGGGTGTCGGCCAGATCCTTGTCTTCGCCAGCGAGGTCCGGCGCCAGATTATCAGAATCACCGGCTTTCTCCGCATAGGCATGATTGATGGCGCGCAGCACCTCTTCTTCGGGCACCAAACTTATTTCAATCTGACAACCGGTCAGTGCCGCGAGATCGTTCAGCGGCGTGCTGTTGGTCGGATCGGTGATCGCGAGCTGAAGAGAGTTCTCTGCCTGGTGCATTGGGAAGATATGCTGTTCACGCACATATTCAAGCGGCAGGCGTGAAAGCAGGTCGCTCACACCGGCATCGGTTGGGATAGCGCTTAGATAGGGCAGGCCGAACTGTTTCGCCAGAGCGCAGGTCAGGGCATTGGCGCTGAGTCCGTAGTGGTTCAGCAGTATCTGGCCGAGGCGTTGCGGTTCCTGTCGCTGGCGCTCTAAGGCTTCTTCAATGATCTGTGTGGAGAGCGCGGCATCCTGCTGCAGGATCTCGCCTAATTTCTGCCAGCTACTCATTTTGGGCGGGGACCTCCTGTTGCCCTGGCTCTGTATCGGTCTCGCTGAACAACGATTTTTGTGCGACCGCATCAAGCAGTTCGCTGGACTGAAACTGCCGTCCGACCTTCTGTGCGCGGCGGGTGATTGCGGCCATATCGCCAGCATCGTGAATCACCCGTGGGGTGATGAATACCAGCAGGTTGGTCTTCTGTGTCTTGGCCCCCTTTGAACGGAACAGCCGGCCCAAGAGCGGGATGTCGCCCAGCAGTGGAACCTTCGATTCGGTTTTCTGGACATTGGTGCTGATCAGCCCCCCCAGGACCACCGTCTTGCCATCCTCGGCCAGGACCGTGTTGCGCAGTTGACGCTTGGTCAGGGTCGGACCTGTCGCATCGTTCGTGCTGGCGACATCGGTGATCTCCTGAAAGACGTTGAGCCGCACCAGGTTTCCTTCGGTGACCTGCGGCGTGAAGCGCAGGGTCAGGGCGACGTCCTTGCGCTCAACGGTAACGCTTTGAGCCAGACCAGTGCTGCCGGTGTCGGTCAGGCGGCTGGTGATGATCGGGACATTCGAGCCGACGATGATTTCGGCCTCCTCGTTATCCGAGGTCAGCAATCGCGGCGCCGAGAGGACGTTGACATCGTCGCTGGTCTGCGACAGTTGGATCAGGGCCGAGATCGCCGGCACGGTAATTTCGGTGCCATCAATCCCGGTGGTGGTGATCGGGCTGAAGAGACCACCGAGCATCAGGCCCTGCACCGACTGAGTCAGCAGGCTCGGGATCGTACTGCCGGTTACTGGTGCAAGGCTGCCTAACCCGACCGAGCCGGTGTTGAGGTTGCTGGTTCCCAGAGTCACGCCCTGCCCATCGATCTCTGCTGCGCCCTGTAGCGAAACGCCGATCTCGCGGGTGGCGTTCATCGACAGCTCCAGAATCAACGCCTCGACATAGACCTGGTTGCGCCGAATATCCAGTTTTTCGATCACCTGCTTGATCAGGGCGAATTGATCGGGAGCGGCACTGATCAGCAGGGCATTGGTCGGTTTGTCGGCGGTAATGACCA
>JAAXQE010000036.1 GCA_012974425.1 Geopsychrobacter sp. | reverse complement strand
TTGCCGCAGACGCCAACAATATTACAGCCGGTCCCTTTGGCTGCTTCCTGACATTGGTAACAAAACATGCTCATTTGATTATCTCCTTGTGAGTGATATTTGTGGGTGTGTTGCTTTCTGATGGCTGGAGAATGGCATGTCTGGTTGTGGAAAAACTTGACCTGTATCAAACCCTTAAAAAAATCAGAAAAGTTCAACTCTTCAAGCTTGTAGCCCGAAATATTATGAGTCTGCCTTCAAGAAAGAAGGGCCGACCTCTAAAGCGGGGTCGGCCCTTCAGCTGTTTCTGTTCTAGATCTGCGACAACTAAATGTTACTGGCGGGTCAGGTTGCGATAGCGGATACGATGGGGTTGATCGGCATCGCGGCCGAGACGCTTCTTGCGGTCCTCGTCGTATTCGGAGTAGTTCCCCTCGTACCAGACCACCTGGGAGTCCCCCTCGAAGGCGAGGATATGGGTGGCGATGCGATCGAGGAACCAGCGGTCGTGACTGATGACCACCGCGCAGCCGCCGAAGTTTTCCAGGCCCTCTTCGAGGGCACGCAGGGTGTTGACATCGAGGTCGTTGGTCGGCTCATCCAAGAGCAGCACGTTGGCTTCCTCGCGCAGCATCTTGGCCAGATGCACGCGGTTGCGCTCGCCGCCCGAGAGCACGCCGACCTTCTTCTGCTGGTCGCTGCCGGAGAAGTTGAAACGCGCGACATAGGCGCGCCCGTTGACCGATTTGTTGCCGAGCTGGATCATCTCCTGACCACCGGCGACCTCTTCAAAGATCGTCTTGTTGGGATCGAGCTCACGGCTCTGATCGACGTAGCCGAGTTTGACCGTTTCACCGACCTTGAAGCTGCCGCTGTCGGGTTGCTCCAGCCCGGTGATCATGCGGAAGAGCGTGGTTTTACCCGCGCCGTTGGGACCGATAATGCCGACGATGCCACCGGGAGGCAGGCTGAAGCTGAGGTTGTCGATCAGGAGGCGCTCACCGAAGGCCTTGCTGATATCCTTGGTCTCGACCACGATCCCACCCAGGCGGGGTCCTGGCGGAATATAGACCTCCAGGTTCTGTTCCTTGGCCGCCGCCTCGTTGCCGAGCAATTTTTCATAGGAGCTGATGCGGGCCTGACTCTTGGCATGGCGCCCCTTGGGAGACATGCGGATCCATTCCAGCTCGCGTTGCAGGGTCTGTTGGCGCTTGCTCTCCGTCTTCTCTTCCTTGCGCAACCTCTCCTGCTTCTGCTCCAGCCAGCTCGAATAGTTGCCCTTCCAGGGGATCCCCTGGCCGCGATCGAGCTCTAAGATCCAGCCGGCGACATTGTCGAGGAAGTAGCGGTCGTGGGTAACGGCGATGACTGTGCCGGGG
Organism: Geopsychrobacter sp.; assembly: GCA_012974425.1. GTDB lineage: Bacteria > Desulfobacterota > Desulfuromonadia > Desulfuromonadales > Geopsychrobacteraceae > Geopsychrobacter. The sequence goes on along the minus strand of JAAXQE010000036.1, from coordinate 697 downwards.
TAGCGCTGCAGGTGCTGCTCAAGCCAGGCCACGGTTTCGGCGTCCAGATGGTTGGTCGGCTCATCGAGCAACAGGATGTCTGGTTTGGAGAGCAGCAGGCGACAGAGAGCAACGCGGCGTTTTTCGCCACCGGAGAGGTTCTTGGTCGGCGTCTCAGGTGGTGGGCAACGCAGCGACTCTTCGGCCAGTTCAAGCCGTGAATCGAGATCCCAGGCGTCGGCTGCATCGAGTTTGTCCTGCACCTTGGCCTGACGGGCGAGCAGTTTGTCCATGTCGCAGTCGGGGTCGGCGAAGGCGTTGTTGATCTCCTCGAACTCGGCGAGCAGATCGACGGTCTCCTGCACCCCCTCCTGTACGATCTCGCGCACGGTTTTAGTCTCATCCAGATGCGGTTCCTGTTCCAGGTAGCCGACGCTGTAGCCCTCGGAGAGGTGCGCTTCGCCGTTAAAATCCTTGTCGACACCAGCCATGATCTTGAGCAGGGTTGATTTCCCCGAACCGTTCAGGCCGAGGACGCCTATTTTGGCTCCGTAATAGTAGGAGAGGGAGATGTCTTTGATGATCGGCTGCTTGTTGTAGCTTTTGCTCACCCGCATCATCGAATAGATGATTTTCTTTGTGTCTTCGCTCATGGTTAAAACCTGAAGGTAAGGGTTCAAAATTAAAGGGGAATGAAGGGATTGTATAGCATTGGAAC
>JAAXQE010000127.1 GCA_012974425.1 Geopsychrobacter sp. | reverse complement strand
AGGAGGCTGCCGGACTTTATTATCTTCCGAACCCTTCTGTGGCTAGATCCAGCATGCTCCGGAATTGATCCCCCGATAAACTTCCCTACTGCGTATGCCAGGTCAGGGAGTCGACGTTGTCCGGGGCCAAAAACGGCGTTAGCGGGCCAAGGCCTTCTACCGCGCGACCCTCAGCGCCAACCGCTGGCAGGTTCAATATATTTGCAGGCATCGGAGGTCTCCGCGAGCGTTTGGGAGGGCCAGCGCGCAAAGTGGTATGCCCGTTGGCCACGCGCAATTCCGGATGATCGAAGGGGGCCATTTCCCAACGGACCCGCTCGTCGGTCAAGGAGATCAGGAAATCGACCAGGGCGACATGCTCAGCCTCATTGTTACCACGCAAACCGTTGATGCCGTCCGGCAGTGGGGCCAGATTGTCGATGTTCTGTTCACGGAAATCTCCGCCGCGGACATAGAAATCGACGATCTGTCCCAGGGTAGACATCCCACCGTTGTGAAAGTAGGGGCCGGTCAATTCAACATTGCGCAGGTTCGGCACCTTAAAAGAGGCATCGACAGCTGCCCGGGTGATATCCAGCAGATTCGGTGGACAGATGACGGTCAGGTCGGGATCCGGCGGGTTCAAGACCGGAACACAGCCTTGCACATGCTCGACCGGCGGAGTGAAGGTGAGCGCGGTTCGATCCTCGGGGAACATGCTGCCGTCGGCATTGAGCCCGGCAAAGATCAGAGCCTGCTTGGAAAAAGAGAGCGGGTTGCCGAAGGGATCACGCCCGCCACGGCCAATATCTTCGCCGGGCGGGCGCACCCCGATATTATAAAAGCCGATATCGTAGTTGGCCACAGGTGGAACCTGCATCGCCATGACTTCGATCACCCCGGGCTCACCCAGGGCAGTCAGTTGGCCAACGGAGGCCCCGGTAAGCTCGGCACCGATATGACATTCGAAGCAGGCCCCCTGGCCGGAGAAGATTCCCAGCCCGCGCACCTGCTGATCAGTCAGAGCGGTCGGATCACCCTCGGCAAAGCGGTCAAAGGGAGTATCGTCCGAGACCAGTGTCGCTTCGTACATCATCACCGCCATCCCGAATAAGAAGGAGAAATTCGCCTCCATCAGGGTATAGCCATCGGCCGTGGTCTCGGTCGAGTTCCAGAACTGCGCGGCGAAGGCCTGCTCAATCATCGCCCGGTAGCTGGTATTCAGCCCATTGCCCTCGGTGTTGATCAGACCGTCCACCTGACTGAAGACACTGTCATTGGCGTGCACCTTCTGGGTCGCCAGGGGGGTCAGTTGCAGCATCTTGCGCCCGACATCCTTGAAGTCGCGGCCGACCCAGGACATTTCGACATCGCTCAACGGGGGGCCGACCGCCTGAGAAGCCAGCGCGGCGTTGTTGATCCGGTTGGCTGGATCTGTCAGGTCGAATTCCTGCAGAGTGCCCCCGCTGTTCACCAGGATACGGGCATTGACGTCCTGGATGCCGAAGGGGTTCTGGCCATTGAAAAAATTGTTGGCGCGACCGTCGTGAAAATTGGAGAAATTGAAGACGGCATTGATAACTGTCGGCGCATTGCGTCCGGTCACCTGATTCAGATTGCGCCGCCCAGTTTGAAAAACGCGGTCTGTTGCCGGTACGCCGCGATCGGTATTCTGCCCCGGGACCACTTCGACAAAGTTGGTCCGAGGAACCCCCTGGGCACCGATCACGTCATCGGTATCCGAGAGCTCAACCGACAGGCCGGGATTATTGGGATCGGTGGGGCGGAACTCCGGATTGGATATTTTGAAAAATGGGAAATCGGCCGCCTGCAGCTCTGCATTCGGCCGGCCGTGTAGATTAAAGACACCATCGCGACCCGGGTTCATGGTATTACGCGTGCGGCCGTCGGTGCCAGCGTGGAAATGACAACTGGCGCAGGCCATGGCCCCATTACTGCCGACCTGCATATCCCAGAACAGCGCCTTGCCCAGACGAACGGCGGCCGCCTCCTGGCTCGGGGCAATAAAGGTGGCCAGGTTGTCGGGTCGGGGAACCGGAACCGTTTTCAAGGAAAG
>JAAXQE010000013.1 GCA_012974425.1 Geopsychrobacter sp. | reverse complement strand
GAGACGCCTTCTTTCTTGGTATTCGAGTTGTCTTGCGTGAAGACATCCATATCCAGGGGCATATGCCCCGTGGAAAGAGTCGACATCGTAACTTTGGCTTTCTTGAGGAACTCGATTGTGCAGAAGTTGACAATCCAGCGTACCGCCTCAGCGACCTTATCCATACGCTGGCGCAAAGTTTCAGGGGAGGGGACCTTCTGCACACCAAGTGCGGCAGAGAAAAACTCATCATCTTCCCAGAAGGGGTGGATCGCCGCGAAGTCGCTCTTGCCCTGACAGAGCAACCCGAGATAACTGCGCAGGACATCAGCGGTAGCGGTCCCCTGACAGGGTGCCGCCTTGGCCAGACGTGAGGTCAGCGTCGTGTAACGGTTGATGGCCAGTCCAACCAGCGCCATGCCGGATTGTGAGGTGTAGAATTCGGTGTCGGATTGCTCGATGGTGAATCGCGGAAAAGTCACAAAAAATCTCCTTGGGTGAATTTATATGCGACTCCAGTATGACATAAAATATGAATAAAATCAGCTGCTTATCAAGAAGCTAGCTGGGAATTACTGAAGTAAACTCACTGATTCAGGAGTTCGTCATTGAGGCGGACGTTGTCGGTCAGTTGCTTCCGCCTCAATTGTTCTGACCAGGTTGATCAGTCGTGGCCCAATGTCATCCTCAAGCATGTGCTGGCGCAGCACAAACGATGGTGCCGCACAGTTAAAGGCCAATAGCCGTGAACCGGCGATCGGCAGCATCGGCACGGTAACGGCGTTGATGTCGCTACGCCAGTCTCCGATCGACAGGCAGAAACCACGCTCGTGGTAGTCATGCAGGGCCTGTTCGGGGCCGACTTTATGCTTTGGTCAATTGGCAGGGTCGCGTTGGCGGATGCCGCCCATCAGCTTTTCTCGCTCATTCTCTGGCAGGCCGCAAGGCAGAGCTCTGCCCAGGGCGGTGGTGGCGATTCCGATCCGGGTGCCCGGCTCGCGGGGTAATGAAACGGTGGCATCAGGGCTCTGTCGTCCATCGAGAAAGACCATGTCGAGTCGATCGCGGGTGCCGACCGAAACCTGGGTGTGCGAATAGTCAGCCAGTTCCTGCATCAGGGGGCGGGCGATCTTCAGAATATCCATGTTGGTGAGCAACGAAAATCCGAGGGCGAGCACCCCGGTGCCGAGTTGGTACTTGCCCAGTTATTTATCGTGATGGAGGAAGCCCATGCGGGTCAGGGTGTAGGTCTGGCGGGAAACTGTCGGTTTTGGCAGCCCGCTTCGCTGAGCAATGTCCTGGTTTCCCAAGTGCCGATCTCCGGGTTCAAAACTGCGCAGCACTTCAAGCCCACGCGCCAAGGCAGTCACAAATTGACGATCCTTGCAGTGCTCCTCCAGGGCGGCGATCCCATCAATCATGATTGACTTTGCCTTACTGTCCTTATTGTTTGATTCTTTATTGTCATTCATAGACTCTTTCTCCAGGGGATCCATTGCTGGCGAGCCCATGAGCTAAAGATGTTTTGTTCACTTGTCAGCTCAGTCAAGATTCGTCCTTTTTAAAGTCTATATAGAGGGGGATGTTGACAAGAAATTAAACAATGTTTTTTTTGAAAGTCAATTTCGCATGGCAAAATATGGATATTGTCAGTTGGCTGAATTTCTATCGTCAAGTAGCTCTCAATGGGCTCTTCCTGAGAGTTTTTGTGTCTGCCCGTCTTGTGATTGCAGTCTGTTATGTCTGTTATGTCGATCGCTTGATCTTTTATCAAGAAAATTATTTACAAACGATGTTTTGTCGGCTAACATTTGTCGCAAATGGAACATGCTTTCGCATTGTGAAATAAGGGGGCGGTTTGAAATGATTTTTCAAGCCACAAAGTCGATTTCGTCAAGCTGTGTCAGGGTCGTTCGAATGGGCGAATTGCTAATTTATAGCCAGCAATCAGGGAAACAAATTGTTGCTGGTGGCTTTGCTGCCTGCCTGCACTCGGTGTTGACGAAAGAATCATTCAGGCTAACTTCCGGGAGTGCGCAAATCTGAGCGAGCAATAGCGGTTTTTTTTGCTTGACGATAAATAAG
>JAAXQE010000282.1 GCA_012974425.1 Geopsychrobacter sp. | reverse complement strand
GCTGACTCGACCCCTTTATGGCCCTCTTCCATGCCCAGATGAGCCGCTTGGAGCTCCCATGTCCCCCAGGGAGTAGTCGCAGACCCCCTCAGGGAAGATTTGTCTGAGCCTTTTTATCTGCGCTTCGTCAAAGACGGCTCCACCGTAAAATCCCCCGGCCAGGGCCTCGTCCACCGCGACTTTGAAGCACTTGAAGGTACTGTCCCTGATGTCGTCCCCGGCCACAATGCGCGAACTCGAGAAAATAGGGAAGGTGCGGGCACAGAGGCCATCATCGGCCGGATCTTCGGTCAACACCCCGTTCCAGACATCTTCACCGGCTCCCAGCAGATTCCCCCCGGAGTCCAGGCAGGCGTCCTGCAAGCCTTCGGGCCTCTGACCCTCGTCCAGCCAGCTCTCCAGGTCCTTCAGGGCTGCAAGACCCAACGGTGCTGCCAGTTCCTCTCCCTCGAAGGCCAGAATCACATGATTCTCTAATCCTTCCTGTCCCCTGGCCTTCAGCAGCCTCTCTCTGATGGAGAAGGACTGCCGGGAGTTGTGCATGTCGAGGTGTGGCTCAAGGTAGGGCAGCAGATTGATCACCGGCGCCTCTATCTCCCCTAAAAAGACCAGGCCCGAGCGGTAGGCCGCTTCTATGGCCTCCAGGTCGCCTGTGGTGCGGGGGGCGAAGGCCGCCCCGGATTCAAGCGCCTGCTCGGCCGTGGCATTTCTGTGGCTCCAAGGAGAGATGAAGGCGGGATCGGAACGATCGAAGGGCACGCCCTCGGGCACCATCTGGCGGGGGTCACTGGGTCCGCCCACCCAGGCGTTCAACAACAGGAACTCCTGGGTGTCGATCTCCCCTCTCTGCAGGGGGCTCAGACCGTACTGTACTCCGACATTGTCCGTGGTACGACGGGCTAGGCTGGAGCCTTCCAGGGTGCCGAAGATCTCCACTAAATCGTCGAAAAAGGAGAAATGGGTCGCGGCGAAGGCCGCGGGCTCATGCTCCAGGATCAGACGGTAGCTTCGGTTTAGCGGCACGAAGAGCGGATTGGAGACCGCGGGGAGGTTACCCCGCCAGCCCTCTATGCATTCGGAGGAGCCCGGCCCGGCCGAGCTGGCCAGCGGGATTCCCGAGGCATCGGGGGCATGCTGTGTGGGAAAGCCATCCAGCGCGTTCATGCCTTCGATGAGGCGCCGGTTCTCCCAGCTGATCCACCTGGGGTTGACCCTGTTCGTGCCGTTGACCCGGGCGTCGGTGACATCGAAATAGTATTCGAGCAGCTCGCAGTCTCCCACACTGATGGTCTGGGTGATCATGTCTGGATAGGCGTGACTGATCACCAGGCCGTCGAGTAGCTCGGGGATGTTCTGTTCATAGCTGAGCTGCTGGACGGCGCCGCCGGATGCGCCGACGGCAAAGCTGTATCTGGGCCGGTCGTACAGTCCCTCGAACTGCTCCTTGAGCATCTCGGCCGTGCGGCCCGATAGAAGCAGATTGTAGCTGGTGCTGGTCACCGTTGCCGTGGAGCTGACCACGGCGTAGCCCCGCTCCAGCAGCGGCTCGTTGAGGGCTCCCGAAGAATCGGGATCCAGGTGAGCCTCGTCAGAGACATGCCCCAGGGCGTGATCACTGGCCTGCTGGTGACCGATGCCTACGCCGCCGCCGAACCAGAAGACCAGGATTCCGTTCCAGGCTGAAAGGTCGGGCCGGTTTGGGTCAGTCTCGGCCGGCACAATGAGGGAGATGGCATAAATAAAACGGTTGATGGTGCCGCGCTCGTAGCGAACAATATAGTCATGTAGTCGCCCGTCGATCTCGATTTGGGCCAGGTCCGCGGGGGGCTTGAGCGGGTCGGCCAGAGGCTGAAGGCCCTCGGAGCGGGCCGGGTCGACCGACTTGTAGAAGTACTCGACTATGGTCGGGGCGCCGCAATCGCGACTGTAGCCGAGGATCGCGCCGTCGGGGGCCGTCACCGCAAAGCCGATCCCCTCTTGGTTGTCGATTCTGGGCTGCCCCAGGCGGGTATCCTGGGTGCGGCAGGCGAAGGGGTGCTGGCGGCTGTTGTCATCGGAGACGGGGCCGACTTCGCCAGCCAGAACCGGCAGCTCAGGACCAGCGGCCTGAACATGCCCCCCATCCCCCAGCGTACCGCTGGTTAGCAGCACCAGCGCCAAGGCCGTCAAGGCCCGCATGGCTTCCAACCTCAGAGTCCTCATGGCGTGTACCTCCCGCTACCAGTTTAGCACCGCCTTCCCCTGTACTTCCATGAGATCGCTAAAAACTGTTGCGGACGTGGCAACCGAGATTTTGGACATTACCGAACATTAAACCAAAAAAATTCCATCGCGCACAAGGCGTGAATACATCAAAAAGGTCTGGGAGGTCGACCCGTTGGAATGTCCCAGGTGCGGGGCAGAAATGAAGATTGTCAGCTTTGTCAACGAAGCACCGGTCATTCGCAAAATGCTGGAACATCTGCAACTCTGGAAAACGGAACACCCCGGCAAACCGCCACCTGAAAGCCTCTATAAAGACATGATCGACTAGCTGCCGTTTGATGATGGCTGGGGCGATTACGAAGAGCCGAGTATCACGCTTAACTGAATAGAGTTGATGTTTGTTGGATCGGTGCGGCCAAAGTGCGTCAAAAAAGCTGAAATTTCAAGGGTTTCCCACCTTCAGGGCCGGGTTTTTGAATTGACAGCGAGTTGCTGCTGATTTATACAGAGAAATGGTCGCATTTCGAACGAAATTCAGCGGAGAGGGTTGTTCATGTGGGTTGTCAGCGCAAAATCCAAAAAAAGCAATTTCCTATCAACTATCAACGAGATTCCGCAGCTCGCGAACAAATCCGAGCTGCTAGTGGAGGGATAATTACTGGAGTTATAGGCGACTACGAAAGCAGCCCCTCAAGTCAGGTCGACTGAGGAGTTGCGATACTTTTACAACAGATTAACTTACCCCCTTGCCGCAAAGACTAAGGGGTTGATTATTAATCTATTTCCAGGAGGTTTGCTAAACGGCTTGATCTCCATCCTCCGGTTTTTCAGGTATATCTCACCTCAGAAGTCCGGCTCGAGCACCCACAGCCCCGTATTCATATCGATGAGAAAGACCCGCCCGTTGTGGAGTTGCGGTGCCCAGGTGCAGGTGCCATCTAGCGAAATGCACCCGGCAGCGCTGCCGTAAACCAGGCTGGCGATCTCCCGATCTTGCTTCTCGAGCTCCCCGAGCAGTTCACCGCTAACGTCGATGGCCCTGAGTCCTGCACTGTACCAGGCCGCGTAGAGGATGCCGCGCTCCTCGTCGAGCCAGAAGTTATGCGGGGTATCGGTCGCAACAGCGAAGGTCGCCACCTCTTTGGGGTGAAACAGGTCGCTGACATCGACCACATGCATGACACCGGGGGTCACATGGTCCCGTTCGCCGACGAAGACCAGCATCTCATCCGGCCAGAACCAGGCGTTGTGGGTCTGGCCGTCGAGATCGGGCAGGCGACTGACCTCGACCGGATTCTGCGGCGAACCGCCGACGATGCCGTTACCGACATCGAGGATGATCAGACCGGCATCCCAGTGGGAGAGAAACGCCAGACCGTCGCGCACCAGCACATCGTGCAGAAAGCTGGTTTCGGCGGCGAAGCGCGCCACGATCAGCGGCGCGGCGGGATCGGAGACATCAATAATGCGCAGGCCGTTGCCTGGACCATCGGCCACTGCATAGACGAAGTCATCTTCGATCCAGACGTTGTGCACCCCCGTCTCCAGTTCAGCGGTAAAACGGCTAATCGGTTGAGGTTGATCGGGATTCTGCAGGTCGAGCAGCGTGATGCCATTAAGGCCGTCGCTGGAGCCTTCCTGGCTGATCACCGCCAGTTTACCGTCCTCGCGGATCTTGACGTCATTAACCGTCCGTGCGTCGACCTCCAGCGTATCGATCATGAGCGGCAGGCGGGGATCGCCAACATCCCAGACGAACATCTGATTTCCCGGCTGGCGGGCCAGACTAGCCGGACCGCGGCCCTGCCAGGTCCCGGTATAGGCCAGGTTGCCGTGTAACCAGAGGTCTGAATTGAAGCTCAGGCTCTGCTCGCCGCGGCCGATGACATCGAAGCCCCCCTTGAGACCGTCACGCGGGAAGATGTTGATCGCCATGTCGGTGACCGCCCCGGCCAACTGGACGCGGATGGTCGCGCTGCCGGGTTGGTAGCCGACGAAACGCCCTTCTGCAGTGATCAGCCCCACCTCCGGTGGAGAGAGAGCCCAGACTGCACGGCTATGCTGATCCGCTGTTTCCAGAAGCTGCGCGCCATCCAGCTCGAAAACAACCACGTCCCCCTGACGCACAGAGTCAGGTCCGACAATGCTCAGGCTGCCGCTGTTGCCCCGGCCGCCGTCGGCATAAGAGATCGCACAAATGAAAACCATCAAAGCACCGAAAGTTAAAACAGGTAGAAAGCGTCCCATAAGAAACCTCCTCCGCTGGGTTGGATGTATGAGTTCTTCAGCCCAGTATAGCACCGTCCGGGGAGCGACAGAGAGGGGGCGCAAGCGCAAAAAAGCCAAAGTTGCCAGCGCAGAATATGGATTCGAAATCGAAACAAATCAGTTCCAGAAAATAGAGGGGCATCCCCTTTTTTCGGACAAAATGATTGAAGGGAGGGCTTGGGGGGCGCTTGTAAGTTTGACCTTCCCTCGGTTTCGTAGACAGTCCGAAAGGCTGCTAAAACAGCACCAGGAGGACTGGCATGGTTTCGAGGGAAGCTGACTAAGGATTTCTCGCTGCTTATTGACAGCTACAAGCGGGCTGATACAGACTGAAGGCGAACACATCTTCTTCTTGAGTGTTTAGTTTTTAACTCAGCCAAAGAAAGGGGGCATCGGTCATGAAAGAGAGATTGTGGGATAGAATACACAGAGGAATGGATGCCGGATTTGACGCGGCGGTATCCGCCGTCCACACGCTTACCGAAAAGGCCGGCGAAGGCGTTGAACTGACTCGCCTCCGGCGCGAGAAGGCTCGATGTGAGACCGAGCTGACTAAACTGTTAGCCGAATTGGGCAATAACGTTTTTGAAAAGATTTCTGCAGACAGGCTTGATGAAATGGCAAAGCAATTAGGTATTCAGGACATGGTCGTAGGAATTGCCGATAGAGAAGCCAGGATGGAGGCAATCGATAACAAGCTTGGGGAAGAATTGAAAATGAAGGTGAAATGAATCCTCTAATAGATTGACCTGTCCCCGGCATTGTGGCCACAGGGCCAGGTTACAGGGTTTGAGATTGGGCAGATCTGTTTTTTGACCTGCCTTTCCTATCGCTTCAGCTGGGGCGGATGTCTGGTCCGCCAATATTCCCAGTACGAAATTAGCCCCGGACGATATATATGGTCCGGGGCTTTCCTATAAAGTAGGCCGACAGCTATACGGACACCGGAAAAAGTTCCAGGAATATCCATGTTAAGCCTCCGGCGATATTTCTGTTGCCAGGTCAAATCCGCGTAACTCTAAGCAGCTCCCTTTGAGTCTCGAACAACGCCCCCTTGGATTACAGCGGCGCGTTGAAAATCTA
>JAAXQE010000281.1 GCA_012974425.1 Geopsychrobacter sp. | reverse complement strand
CCCTTTGAGTCTCGAACAACGCCCCCTTGGATTACAGCGGCGCGTTGAAAATCTACCCTCAATTCTATGGTACTGATTTTAAACGCTATAATTCGCCCTGGCGAGATTTCTAGCCTGCCTCAAGGTTTTAAATCACTGGGCGTTGCGGACGGTTGACAAATGCGAATTCTATTGCAAACTTGACTTCCGCCTGAGGGGCTTTTGCGCAGTCGTCCCTACCTCAAGAGTGCTCAACAGCATTCATCTCAGTCCCATTTTTTACTTGTTGCCGAGGAGAATCGAACGTGGGAAAAAACACAGCATCCAGCGCAAAGCGTACGCCTTTGGTTGCGGTCTTGCTGCTTTTGGCGCTGGCTATTTTTAGCATGCCAGCCCTGGTTCAGGCCGAGCCCTATATCGCGCTGCGTGAGGGTCTAAAATGCGACTTCTGCCACGTCAACAAAACCGGCGGTGGGAAACGGACCTCAGCCTTCGCCAACACAGCGGAGAGCTTCCTGCACCCGTTTCCGGTGCCAGAGCCGACCAACGCGGAGGCCCGGCAACTGGTCGGCCAACTGGACGGCAGACTCTCCCTGGGCGCCAACCTGCGTTTTTCCAACAGCACCCTGTTCCGCGAGGACCCCGATGCCCAGGGACTGGTCAGCAGGGACAAACTGTTCAGGCCGCTCGAAGCGAACGATTTTGCCATCGACAAGGGGGTCGTCTACCTGCAGGCCGACCTGATCCGCGAACGCTTGATCTTCTACCTGGATGAATCCTTCGCTCCGGGCCCGCCGACCAATCGCGAAACCTTCGCCTTGCTCAACGGCCTGTTGCCCTGGGGTGGCTATATCAAGGCGGGGCGTTTCTTCGCCCCCTACGGGCTGCGCATCCAGGACGACGAGGCCTTTATCCGGGCCAAGACCGGCTTCAATTTCAACGACTTCAGCGAAGGCGTAGAGCTCGGCCTCTCCACCGGCAAGCTCTTTTTCGCCGCGGCGCTGGTCAACAGCGACGACAGCATCGGCAACGACAGCGAAAAGCAGCTCTCCGCCAACGGCTACTACCTGACCCATCTCGACCGGTTTTTGAAAACCCTGATGCTCGGCGCTTCGCTGGCGCATAATCCGAGCCTGGACCGCGACCTGTACGGCCTCTATCTCGGCGTGAGTTTCTGGCGCCTGACCCTGCTGGCCGAAGCCGATCTGATTGCCGACCAGCTCTCAGGCCAGGGTGACATCGAGCGGCTGGCCGCCTACACCGAACTCAACTGGCTGATCCGGGACGGAATCAACCTCAAGTTTGCCTACGACTATTTCGATCCCGACGACAGCCAGGATGAGGACCATCGCCAACGACTTTCACTGGGTCTGGAATCCTTTGTCGGAAATAACCTGCAAGCCCGCCTCATCTACCGGAATGTCAACGACATCCCACAAAACAGCAGTGGCAACTTCAATGAACTGATCGCCGAGGTCCATCTGTTCTTCTGAGGGCCCCCGACGGCTGTGTCAGAACCCGCTCGACAGCAGTTTCTTTTACCGCAGATAAGGAGAAATATCATGAAACTCACCCGTTCTCTGGTCCAGATTCTGATCCTGCTCACCCTACCGCTCCTGGCCGCCTGTGGAAGCGGCAGCGGCGGCGGAGCGGCGGCTCCGACCCCGGCAGCCGGGATCACCGGTCTGGTCGCAGTCCAGACGGTCTTCAACAACAACTGCCTGACCAACTGTCATGAACCGGCGGGGCTTGGGTTTGGCGAGACCGGACTCGACCTCAGGCAGGGGGTTTCCTACGGGCTGCTGTTCAATCAGCCGGCAACCAAGTCGCCAGGATTGCGGGTGGCCTCGCGGGACGGGGCCAACAGCGTCCTCTTTCAGCGGCTCAGCGGAGCGAGCGCCGGCCCGCAAATGCCGAACAATCTCCCGCCCTTGAGTGCCAGCGACCAGGCTCTGGTCAAGAAATGGATCGACGACGGCGCACCCACCGCCGCCCAACTCGGCTCCACCCTCAGCGGTAACCAGGTGTCGGTGCCGGTGGCCACCAGCGCCGGCGGGAGCGGCACTATCAGCCTCAACAGCGACCGCTCCGCCATCGAATTCAACCTCGATCTCGGGGCGGTGGCCGACTTCTCGAGCGGCATCACCGCCGCCCATCTCCATGCCCAGGATCCGGGTTCTGCCGCCGGCCCGGTTCTTTTCGCGTTGGAGCTGCCGGAGCCGCTGCCCGCCAACCTGCAACTGAGCGGCAGCTTTTCCAGCAGTGACCTCAACCCCGACCAGACCACCATCGCCAACTATGCCGGAGCGGTAACCGCGCTGCTGAGCGGAACCACCTACTTCCAGGTCCACACTGCAGCCAATCCAGGGGGTGAAATCCGTGGACAGGTCGGCCCGACGACCCTCAGCTCGACCCTTGACGGCGCCCAGGTCACCCTCCCGGTTGTTACAAACGCCAGCGGCAGCGCTAGCCTGGTGATCAACCCGGGCCAGGATGCCATCGCGGTGAGCCTCGATCTGGGGGCCGTCGCCAACTTCAGCAGCACCATCAACGCCGCGCACATCCACGCCCAGAATCCGGGCTCAAGCGACGGGCCGGTGATCTTCAATTTCACCCTGCCCGCTACGCTGCCTGTCAACCTGACGTTCAACCGCGTCCTGACCACCGCGGACTTGCAGACTCAGACGACCATCGGCACATTTGCCGCGGCGGTGGATGCCATGCTGAGCGGCACCACCTACTTCCAGGTCCACACCGCGACCAATCCTGGGGGTGAAATCCGTGGCCAGATCCTGCCCTGATAGCTTGGGCCACTGTGCCGCTCATTCACTGCGGCTTAAATAGTTGCGCAACAAAAGAGGTAGCCATGGGGGCTACCTCTTTTGTTGCCTGTCTTCGGTATCACGAGCAACCTCCTCGATCTTTGCTGCATCGCGGACTATCCCTTGACCACCGCCAGCGGCCGCAGGCGCGCAACCAGCTTGCCGATGCCGGCCTGCTCGACCACGCTGACCACGTCGAGGACATCCTTGTAGGATTCGGAGATCTCTTCGGCCAGCGTCGCCCGCGACGCGGCGCGGATCTGGATCCCCTGTGCCGCCAGTTCGGCCTCGATGTTGCGCCCGCGGGCCAGCCTTTTTGCGGCATGGCGCGAGAGGACTCGGCCTGCGCCGTGACAGGTGGAACCGAAGGTTTCTTCATAGGCCCCCGCGGTGCCGACCAACACGCAGGAGTGGCGCCCCATGTCGCCGGGGATCAGCACCGGCTGGCCCAGGCTGCGGTAGGCTTCCGGAATGTCGGGATGCCCCGGCGGAAAGGCGCGGGTGGCGCCCTTGCGATGGACGCAGAGTTGTCGCGCTTGCCCCTCCACCTGGTGGGTCTCCAGCTTGGCGATGTTGTGGCAGACGTCGTAGATGGTCGCGATGCGCAGCGCCTCCGGTGACTTGCCGAGCACCCGCGCAAAGCTCTCGCGCACCCAGGCGCTGATCAGCTGACGGTTGGCGAAGGCGAAATTGGCCGCGCAGGCCATGGCGGACAGGTATCGTTTCCCCTCCGGGCTGGAAAGGGGGGCGCAGCAAAGTTGCCGGTCCGGCAGTTCGATGCCGTACTTGCGCGCGGCTTTCTGCATCAGCTGCAGGTGATCGGCACAGACTTGGTAGCCGAGCCCGCGGCTGCCGGTGTGGATGCTGATCGTCACCTGACCGGGGAACAGCCCCAGAACCCTGGCCGCCTGCTCATCGCCGATCTCCTCGACTAGATCCAGCTCAAGAAAGTGATTGCCGCTACCCAGGGTCCCCAGCTGGTTACGCCCGCGCTCCAGCGCCCGTTCGGAGAGGAGCTGCGGATCGGCGCCGGCGATGACCCCCTGCTCTTCGATATGCAGCAGATCCTCGGCGCAACCGAAACCCTGCTCCACTGCCCAACGCGCCCCCCTGGTCAGAACCTTGCGCTCCTCGGCGTGGCTCAACCTGAGATCGCGGCGGCAGGAACCGACCCCCGAGGGGACGTTGCGGAAGAGTTCATCGGCCAGTCTTGCGAGCTGCGGCCGCACCTCATCGATGCTCAGTCCGGTGCGCAGCAGGCGCACCCCGCAGTTGATGTCGTAACCGACCCCGCCTGGCGAGACCACCCCCTCCTGCGCATCGAAGGCCGCCACCCCGCCGATGGGGAACCCATAGCCCCAGTGGATATCGGGCATGGCGATGGAGGGACCGACTATGCCGGGCAGGGTGGCAACATTGCGCACCTGCTCCAGGGCCTGCGACTTCTCCTTTTGTAGCGCCGCCATCATCTGGCGACTGGCAAACACCAGTCCATCGGTGCGCATCGCCCCCTCACGCGGGATCCGCCAGCGGCAGGCATCAATCTGCTCGACCTTGACCCTCATTGCGCCCCCTTTCTTAGAGATCGACAAAAAATCGGGCTCGCCACCCGCCAGCGCGCTGTTCGACCCTGATTTGATGGTAGGTCACCGCCTTGATCTCGCGCTCCAGAAAATGGCGTTCGGCATCCAGAAACTCCCCCTGCACCCGCGCCCGCAGCCGAGAGTCGCTGATGCTGTCGATGACAAAATCCGCCGGCAGCAGCTGGCGGACTTCGAGCAGAAAGAGTAGCTCATTCAGCCAGTTGACCAGCAGCTCTTCAGGGTCCTGCGCCCGCACCTCAACCTGAATCTCCTCGCGGTGCCGGATATCTGTGCAGCAGGTAAGGATCTGTCGCAGCCCCAGTGCGGCCTGGCGAAACAGGGCCGCCAGGCTATCCCCCTTAGCCTCGATCCCCATGTCGGCCGTGTGCTCCAGTAAGCGAAACGAGTTCATGGCGAGGAAGCCTCCCTGCTGATAGCTCTAGCGGCAAAGTCTCCGCCTTTAGAGCATCCGCTCCCAGCTTACCCGGCAGATATCCGGGTTTCCGGTCCAGTTGATCTTTAACTCACCCCGGTGCGAGCGGTGTAGCACCCGGCCCAGATGTTCAGCCAGTTTCTCCTCGGTGGTCTCGATGGTCAACCTGCCGTCCCCCTTGGTCATGCGGATAATCCGTTCCTGGGGGTTCTTGGCAAAGGCCCGGTCTTCCACGTTTTTCAGAATCTGCTGAATCTCCGCTTCATGCTTCCAAAGATAATCGCCAGCCAGGGTCAGGATCCCTTCGGGGTAGTTTGCGGCAATTTTCTGGCAGGCCGGACAGGTCACCCGGTGCGGCGCGGCATGCGCCTGCAGTTGGCGGAAGATATCCGCATCGCTACTCCAACGTTTCTGGTGGTAGACGGCGGTGCAATCGGTACAAATAGATGATTCCTGCGTCCCTGCGTGGGGCAGAAAGGGATCGGCATTGGTGCTGTTACGACCCCGTTTGTCGCTGGTTCCGAACTTTCTGACATCCTTTTGCATAGTGGCCTCCTTTCAGATGACTCGGTTTTGTATAAGTCATTATAGCAGCGGCGCCAGTATCCCCAACAGCCAGGCCGAAAAAAAACACTTATAAATCGGGCTTTTTCCTGCCGACGGAACTGCGGGAGCGGCTGGGCTGCTATCCTGATGAAAATTTATGGCGGCTGGATCGGCCATGCTCCGGGTTTTCAGGCCTGAGGTGTTGGCGTTGTTTATATTCACCAGCTGGCGGAATTCATGATCAACCTGCAGCGCTGGGTCTTGAAATGAATTTCAGAAACAATGATGCACTACCTTTCTTCCCCTGTACGCTCTGGTAGCGCGCCAGCT
This sequence comes from Geopsychrobacter sp., assembly GCA_012974425.1. Lineage (GTDB taxonomy): Bacteria > Desulfobacterota > Desulfuromonadia > Desulfuromonadales > Geopsychrobacteraceae > Geopsychrobacter. Next base: position 5,158 of record JAAXQE010000281.1, on the reverse strand, counting down.
ATCGAACCCGTTTATAGAGAGTGCTGGATCTGTATTGCCGAAGATTTCTCTCCTCAGATTGACAGCTTCATGCAGGCTGATACAACTTGAAGTACAACTCATCCTCTTCTTTAAGTGTTTAGGTTTTTAACTCGGACAACGAATGGGGGTATTGGTCATGAAAGAGAGATTATGGGATCGAATACACAGAGGAATGGACGCCGGATTTGACGCGACTGTGTCCGCGGTCCACACAATTACCGAAAAAGCAGGAGAAGGTGTTGAACTGACTCGCCTCCGACGCGAGAAGGCCCGATGTGAGACTGAGCTGACGAAAATGTTAGCCGAATTGGGCAATAACGTTTTTGAAAAGATTTCTGGAGACAGGCTTGATGAAATGGCAAGACAATTAGGTATTCAGGATATGATAGTAGGAATTGCCGGTAGAGAAGCCAGGATGGAGGTAATCGATAACAGGCTTGGGGAAGAATTAAAACCGAAGGAGAAAAGAATCCTATAGCACTTTGGCCTTCCTCGATGTTATGGCCACAGGGTAAACCCCTTAATTCGAGATTTGACAGATTTCTTTTTTGACCTGCTTTTTCTGCTCGCATCAGCAGAGGCGGGCGTCTGGTGTTCGGCATTTCCGCCAAAAAACAGCCCCGGACGGGAAGATGGTCCGGGGCATTCTTATTAAGAAATCCGGCAGCTATGCGGACACTATCTTCCAATAGAAAAAGCTCGGAACACTTCCTCTGTGTTTTTAACAAATTGATTGAAAAGGTTTAAGAGCTCATGCGCTCCATCAGCCTTATTTATTTCTAGACTGTTGGAGATCACCTTTCCCCGGCAGCCAGGAGTTCCTTATGGCGCGTAAAATCTTCATCGCTGCATCTGGTCAAAACTGCGGCAAAACAACGGTCAGTCTCTCCCTGTTACATCTGGCGCAGAAAAAATATAAACGGGTCGGCTTTATGAAGCCGATCAGCCCGAAGCCGATTCAGCTGCGCGGCTTGATGGTCGATAAGGATGCGGCACTGATGTGTCAGGTCTTCGGCCTGGGGCGTGATCTGCGCTATATGTCACCGGTGGTGATCGAGGGGGATTCAACCCGCAGGTTTATTGATGGCCAGCTTGACCCGCAGGTCTTGGAACAGCGAATTCTTGACGCTTATGCCGCCCTGGAGAAGCGCTGCGATCTGATTATTATCGAAGGGGCCGGGCATCCCGGCGTCGGTTCGGTGGTCGGGCTCTCCAATGCGCAGGTCGCGCGGATGCTGAATGCCCAGGTCATGATGGTGACCGGTGGCGGGGTGGGGAACGTGATCGATTCGGTCCATCTGGATCGTGCCCTGTTTGAGCGCGAGGGGGTCGAGATCCGCGCCGTGCTGGTCAACAAGCTGATCGCCGAGAAGCGCGACACCACCCTCGACTACCTGGGCCGCGCCTTTGCCAAGGAGCTCTTCCAGCTGGTGGGCGGCTTTAATTATCAACCGATCCTGGCCGACCCGACCCTGCGCCGGGTGGCGAATGTTCTCGATCTGGAAATCCATGGCAACAAGCGGGAATCGAAGCGGATCATCCATTTTCTGCAGATCGGCGCGCCCTCAACCCAGCGGGTCACCGAACTGCTGCGCGATGACAGCCTGCTGATCGTCACCAGCAGTCGTGACGAACTGCTGATCACCCTGGCCAACATGTACCAGATGCCCGAGCATCGGCATAAGATCGTGGGGCTCTTGATCCCCGGGGTGGCTAAGGTCAGCGCCATCGCCCAACAGATCCTCGATCGCAGCAAGATCCCCTATATGCGCACCAGCAACCACACCACCGGTAAGCTCTATCGGGCGATCTCAGAAGATGTCTACAAGCTGACCGCTGAGGACACCGGGAAAATCGACATGGTCCGTTCGCTGGCGGAGGCCCGTTTCGATTTTGACGCGTTGGATCGCCTGTTTGATAACTGATCAATCGACAGGGAGTCGATAAGCTTCTTCGTTCAAGTTCTGAACCCCCGCCACTGTAAGCATTTGATGTTTTTTCAGGGTCGATTCGGAATGGATCTTTTCAAGCTGACCCCAGGTGCCGCACAGCACTATTTAAATGCCTCCCCAAAAAAACAAAATAAAACAGTTATGCTTAAGTCTTGGCGCTGGGACGTACGCAGGTTGCTCCTGCTGCCCTGTCTGGTCATATCCCCGTAAGTCACCTCCCCTTGGACCCTCGAATTCCCGGGGAAAGGAGGATGGAGAAAGTCTTTAATTTGACCTAAGTCAAATCCTTTGTTGACGATCTGGTTGATAAGGGTATTTCGAATTGCTCTAGCTTGGTTGAAGTTTCGCAAAAGAGGCTGCTGGGCAGGGGGACGCTTCTACTGCCACAGACTGGAGTCAGTTCCGATAGCTTTGGACCGGCTGCAGGCTCGCGAAATCAGACCCAACCCGAAACAGGAGGTAGTATGAACAAATGGTTAAGTGGTTCACTGGTGGTTGTGGCTGCACTGTTGTCGCTCGTCGGTGTGGCTGGCGCCGCAAGCCAGGTCAAGGTCAACAGCAACAACAGCAATTGGGCCGAAGATTATCCGGAGCAGTACAACAGCTGGAAGAAGACGGCGCAAAGCGACGAGATCGTCGATATGCTCGAAATGAAACCGCAGTTGGCGATCCTGTGGGCCGGTTATGGCTTTGCCAAGGATTACAATGCCCCGCGTGGTCATTTTTACGCGCTGCAGAGCAACCAGAATACCCTGAGAACCGGTGCCCCCTTTGACCCCAAGAGCGGCCCGATGCCGACCGCCTGCTGGACCTGCAAATCTCCCGACGTTCCGCGCCTGATGCAGGAGCAGGGCGAGCTTGAATATTTCACCGGCAAGTGGGCCAAGTACGGCCACGAGATCTCAAATTCGATCGGTTGTGCCGATTGTCACGACAGTGACACCGCCGAACTGAGCCTCTCCCGCCCCTACCTGGAAAGAGCCCTTGAGGTCTCCGGCTTCGATCTGGCCAAGGCGACCGAGGGCGATATGCGTTCGCTGGTCTGTGCCCAGTGTCACGCCGAATACTATTTCCAGCCGACCGATTGGACCGATGAAAAGGGCAACAAGCAGACCGCCAAGGTGGTCACCTTCCCCTGGCACAACGGTCTGACCGCCGAGGGGATGGAGAAGTATTATGACGATATCAATTTTAAAGACTGGACCCACAAAATCAGTAAGACTCCGATGCTGAAGGCGCAGCATCCCGGCTATGAAATATTCAAGTCCGGCATCCACGCCCAGAACGGGGTCTCCTGTGCCGACTGCCATATGCCGACTGTGACGGTTGATGGCAACTCCTTCACCGATCACCATGTCAAAAACCCGCTGGGTGACATGGAAAACAGCTGTCTGCGTTGCCACACCGGTTCCAAGGATCAACTCAAGGCCGTGGTTGCGAGAAAGCTGGAGCGCAAGGAAGAGCTGATGGAGGTCGCCATGAACAACCTCGGCAAGGCCCACCTCGAAGCCGGTAAGGCCTGGGAGCTGGGCGCGACCGAAGCCGAAATGGCCGCTATCCTGCTCGACATCCGTCACGGCCAGTGGCGCTGGGACTACTCCATCGCCAGCCATGGCTCCTTCTATCATGCTCCCGAAGAGACCCTGCGGCTGCTCGCGGTCGCTAACGACAAGGCTCAGAGTGCGCGTATCCAGCTGGCCAAGCTGTTGGCCAAGTACGGCGCTGCTAACTATGTTGCCCCCGATTTCTCAACCAAGGAGAAGGCTCAGAGGCTGGCCGGTGTCCCCATGCCGAAGCTGGTTAAAGAGAAGAATACTTTCCGCAAGGGGCTGTTGAAGGACTGGGAAAAAGAAGCGATCAAGAACGGGGATCTCGACCCGGAGATTAGAAAAGGGATGAGCGACAACACCAGTTATAACTGATCTGCTCATTTATAGTCGTACGCCAAACGGCCCCATTCTCCCCGGAGACTGGGGCCGTTTGTTTTGGCGGAGATGTCGAAATTTCCATGAACCGACTGCCCACCCGTCTTTGCCCGGTAAGGGGTAGAGGGAGCAATCGATAACATCAGCTTGCCACACCGGTCCTCCCGGAATCCTTCCCTTGCCTGTCATAAACCGATCCGTCGCGCGGTTGCAACCCATGAGTAATCGTTTATCCTTTGTTCTGCTGTCAGGTTCGCTTGACGCTCCGACTCCAGCTTTAAACGTCCCTTCTCTTATTAGTTGTTTGCCATTTGACTCGCCTTGCACAGGAGAGCGGTATGAGGGTCCAATCAGCTTCATCGGTCAAGCAGGATGTCATGCAGGATCTCAGGTTTCAGCTGATAGACAAAGCGCTGAAAAAACTCCAGTTTCAGCAGGATGCCCTGATCGAGATTCTGCATGCCGCCCAGGAGGCCTTTGGCCATCTCGATGAAGAGATTCTGGATTATGTCTCTTTGCAGCTCAGGTTGCCTCCCAGCTGGGTCTACGGCGTTGCCACCTTCTACAATTTCTTCTCTCTCGACCCACAGGGTGAACATATCTGTGTGGTGTGCATGGGCACCGCCTGTTACGTCAAGGGGGCGGGTGAAATCGTCTCCAGGGTTGCGGCAGAATTTTCCGTCAAGGCTGGTGCCACCACGCAAGACGGCAAGTTGACCCTGATGACTGCCCGTTGCCTGGGGAACTGCAGCCTGGCCCCGATGCTGACTCTGGATGGCAAGGTGCTCGGCAGGGAGACTCCTGAGTCCTCCATCGAGGCAATCCATGCCAGGGCCGTAATGGCGGCGCGCAGAGAGGAGGAGATTGGATGAACCCGACGAGTCTGCAGGTTCAGGGCGAAGAGGAATTGCACCGCCAGCAGCAACTGGGGCTCCGGGCCTTTCTCTGCTACAGCACCCCCTGTCTGGCCGCCGGTGCTGATCTGGTTAAGGCGGCGCTGGATGCGACAATCCAGGAGCGGGAGCTGGGCGCCGAACTGGAAATTGTCGCCACCGGATGTATGGGGCCCTGCAGCCGCGGGCCCTTGCTGCGCATCAGGGACCATGCCGGTAATGAGCAGATCTATCAAGGGGTCAGCCCCGAAGCGGCACCTGAGATATTGCTCCGCAGCCTGGAGAAGAAAACCGTAGATGTCGCAGCGCTGCCGCCGGATCTGCCCTTCTTTGCCCGGCAGACCCGGATCGTATTGAGTAACAACGG
>JAAXQE010000280.1 GCA_012974425.1 Geopsychrobacter sp. | reverse complement strand
CGCCGGATCTGCCCTTCTTTGCCCGGCAGACCCGGATCGTATTGAGTAACAACGGTGAAATCGATCCGGAGAAGATTGAACACAGCATTGCGCGGGGTGCCTATGCGGCCCTTGCCCATGTTCTGCATGAGATGAGAGCGGAAGAGGTTTGCGCTCAAATCAAGCAGAGCGGCCTGCGCGGTCGCGGTGGCGGCGGTTATCCGGCCGGGGTTAAATGGGATCTGGTGCGCAAGTCGCCAGCCGAGCGCAAGTACGTCGTTGCCAACGGTGATGAGGGTGACCCCGGCGCCTACATGGACCGCACCATCATGGAATCTGATCCCCATCGCGTGCTCGAAGGGATGGCGATTGCCGGCTTCGCAGTCGGCGCCGAACAGGGTTACATCTATGTTCGCGGCGAATACCCGCTGGCGGCGGCGCGACTGGTCAAGGCGATCAAGGCCGCCGAACGGCGGGGCCTGCTCGGCAGCCGGGTGCTCGGCAGTAATTTCAATTTCCGCATCGATTTACGGGTCGGTGCCGGTGCCTTTGTCTGCGGCGAAGAGACGGCGTTGATGACTTCGATCATGGGGCGCCGTGGCCAACCGGTACCGCGTCCCCCTTATCCGGCCCAGAGCGGTCTCTGGGGTTCGCCGACGCTGATCAATAACGTGGAAACCCTTGCTAATGTGGCACCGATCCTGGCCCATGGGGCTGACTGGTTTGCCGGCTACGGTACTGAAAAGAGTAAAGGGACCAAGGTCTTTGCCCTCTGTGGTGAGGTGGTCAACGCGGGGTTGATCGAGGTGCCGATGGGCATCAGCCTGCGCGACATCGTGTTCGAGATCGGTGGCGGCCTGCCCACTGGCGGCAAGTTCAAGGCGGCCCAGACCGGCGGCCCGAGTGGCGGCTGTATCCCGGCGGCCTACCTGGATACCCCGGTCGATTACGAGAGCCTCAAGGAGCTGGGGTCGATTATGGGTTCGGGCGGCTTGATCGTCATGAACCAAACCAGCTGCATGCCGGATGTTGCCAAGTTTTTTATGGAATTTTGTATGGACGAAAGCTGCGGCAAATGCGTCCCCTGCCGGGTCGGCACCGTCGAAATGTTCGAACTGCTGCAACGGATCACCGATGGCAGCGCCATGCTCAGCGACCTGGAGAATCTCGAGGAACTCTGTGACCTGGTGCAGGAGACCAGCCTGTGCGGACTGGGGATGACGGCACCGAATCCGGTCCTCAACACCCTCAAATACTACCGTGACGAATATCTGGCCCATATCAAGGATAACAACTGCCCGGCAGGCGTGTGCCGGCTGGACCAGGTTCCGCTGTTAAGGCTGCCCGAACATGCCGCAGAGCTGGCTATCTTCAAGGGGGATCACTGATGGCGGTTATCACATTGACAATCGATGAGGAACTGGTCAGTGCCCGGGCCGGTCAGTCGGTCCTTGAGGCTTGTCGCGAGCACGGCATCAAACTAGCGACGCTTTGCTATCTGGACGGTATCAGTGCCCGCGGCGGTTGCCGCCTCTGTTTGGTCGAGGTGGCTGGCCATCCACGCCTGCTGCCGGCCTGTACCACCGAGGCGCAGGAGGGTATGCGGGTCACCACGCGTAACGAAAAGATCGATCGCTACCGGCGGATGATTCTGGAATTGACCTTTGCCGAGCGCAATCACACCTGCGCGGTTTGTGTCAGTAACGAACATTGCGAGCTGCAATCCCTGGCTGCCGAACTGGGGATGGATCATGTCCGTTACGATTATCTCAACCCCGATCTGCCGCTCGACACCAGTCACCAGCGCTACGGCGTCGACCATAACCGCTGTCTGCTCTGCCTGCGCTGTGTGCGGGTCTGCGATGAAGTCGAAGGCGCACACACCTGGGATGTCAAGGGTCGTGGCATCGCAAGCCGGGTGATCACCGATTTGAATCGCCCCTGGGGCGCGAGCGAAAGCTGCACCGAATGTGGCAAGTGTGTCGAAGTCTGCCCGACCGGCGCTCTGTTCGACAAGGGATCCTCGGTGGCCGAGATGCACAAAGATGCCAGTTTCCTGCGACGTATTCTCGACGGCCGCGAAAAACGCCAGTGGCGGCGCTAAAAGGATGGAACCATGAGTACGCAAACGAAAAAAATACGCCTGGCGACCGTCTGGCTGGGCGGCTGTTCCGGCTGCCATATGAGCTTTCTCGATCTGGATGAACTGTTGATAGATCTGCTTGAGAGGCTTGACCTGGTCTACGGTCCATTGGTCGATTTCAAGGAATTTCCCGCAGATGTCGATCTCTGCCTGGTCGAAGGGGCGGTGACCAACGTCGAGAATCTGGAACTGGCGCGCGAGATCCGCAGCAACAGCAAAACGGTCATCAGTTTTGGAGACTGTGCGGTCACCGGCAATGTCACCAGCATGCGTAACCGGATTCCGGTCAAGGACCTGCTGACTGCGGTTTATCAGCAGGCCCAGGCCCCGATCGGTGCCGAATCGCTCAAGGCTTTGCCCGCGCTGCTGAAAAAGGCGCTGCCGCTGCATCAGGCGATCAAGGTCGATGTTTTTCTGCCCGGTTGCCCACCCTCACCGGCCCGGATTGCGCGCGTGCTTACTGCCCTGCTTGACCATCAACCGGTCGACCTGCAACCGGAAATGCGCACCTTCGGCTAGGAGAATAGATGTCCAGGACAGTTAGCATAGATCCGGTCACCCGGATTGAGGGTCACGCCAAAATCACCATTCGGCTCGATGAGGCTGGCAAGGTTATCGATAGCCGCTTTCACGTGACCGAGTTTCGCGGCTTCGAAAAATTCTGTGTCGGCCGCAGTTTCTGGGAGATGCCCGGGATCACCGCGCGCGTCTGCGGCATTTGCCCGGTCAGCCACCTGTTGGTCTCAAGCAAAGCCGGCGACATGATCCTCGGAGTGCGGACCCCCGCCCCGGCGGTGGCCCTGCGCCGTTTGATGAATTACGCCCAGATGGTACAGAGCCATGCCTTGAGCTTTTTTCTGCTCTCCGGTCCCGACCTGATCCTCGGCATGGATGCCGATCCGGCCCAGCGCAACATGGCCGGGCTGATCGCCGCCAATCCCGACCTGGCCCGCGCTGGAATCCGCATGCGTGCCTTCGGCCAGAAATTGATCCGCAGCCTTGGTGATCGCAGTATTCACCCCTCCTGGTCGGTTCCGGGCGGGGTGCGCAAATCTCTTTCGTCCGAGCAACGCGATGAAATCCTTAAGCAGCTGCCGGAGATGTATGCCACCATCGGCATCGCTCTCGAGCTGATGAAGGAGGCCTGCGCTAGATTCAGCGCTGAGATTGATGCCTACGGTGATTTCCCCAGCCTGTTTATGGGGCTGGTGACCGAAGAGGGCGGACTGGAGCATTACGCCGGCAAGCTGCGGATGATCGACAGCGAGGGGAAAATTCTTGAAGATGGCATCGAGCCTGAAAACTACCAGAATCTGATTGGCGAAGCGGAGCAAAACTGGAGTTATCTCAAATTCCCCTATTACAAACCTCGCGGCCCCGAAAACGGCATGTACCGGGTTGGGCCGCTGGCGCGGCTGAATGTCTGCGATTTTGCCGGCACAGCGCGGGCCGATCGGGAACTGCGTCAGTTCCGCCACTCTGCGGGTCATGGCAAACCGGTCAGCGGCAGCTTCTACTATCATTACGCCCGCTTGATCGAGATCCTCCATTCCCTTGAGCGGATTGAAGAGATCCTGGCCGACGAGATCCTTGACGACCATCACATCCGCAGTCAGGCCGGAGTCAATCAGAATGTCGGCATCGGTATCAGTGAAGCCCCGCGCGGTACCCTGATTCACCACTACCGAGTCGATGACAACGGCATCCTCGAGGATGTCAACCTGATCATCGCCACCGGGCAGAACAATCTGGCGATGAATCGTACGGTCAAGCAGTTGGCCGAGCGTTTTATCCGTGGTGATAGGCTGGAACAGGGCCTGCTCAACCGGATTGAACATGGTATCCGTATCTATGACCCCTGTTTGAGCTGCTCGACCCACGAAGCCGGGCGGATGCCGCTGCAGGTGCAATTGATCTCAGCCGACGGCAAACTGCTCGACGAAATAGAGCGCGGCTGATGTGGCTGATTGTCGGCTACGGCAACCCCTTGCGCGGTGATGACGGCGCCGGTCCCCTGGTTGCTGAAAGGCTGGCTGCTCGGCTCCCCGAGGAACAGTTCAGGCTTGTTAGGACCCAGCAATTGATGCCGGAGCTGGCCCTTGAGATCGCCGCCGCGGAGATTTCACATGTTCTATTTATCGACGCGACCCGCAACCAAATCCAAGCTGTCAACCTTGTTCCTCTGCAACCGGCCGCCACTGACAGTTGTGGCCACCAGATGTCACCGCAGCTCCTGTTGGAGTTGGCTGCGCGACTCTATGCTCGAACGGTCCCCGGCTGGCTGCTGACGATTGGCGGTGAAGAGTTCTGCTATGCCGAACAGCTGAGTGCCGCGGCCCAAAAAAAT
>JAAXQE010000279.1 GCA_012974425.1 Geopsychrobacter sp. | reverse complement strand
TGGCGGTGAAGAGTTCTGCTATGCCGAACAGCTGAGTGCCGCGGCCCAAAAAAATTGCGGCCATGGCGTGCGTCGGGCGCTGGATTTGCTGCAGGCTTGATCATTAATTAGAGGGCATTGGATCTCAACTCTTGCAAGAGCTAAGTTTTGTTTCCGGGGGTTGATGCGTCGGCATCGGCTCAAAGTAAGCCAAGAGGCACCACCTAAAACCCAAGGGCGGTCGTTTTGCGCTGAACCCGCCGCTCATTCCACCCGAACCACCCCCAGGCGCTGAAAAAGGGCAGGTTGAAGCCCGCCATCTGCTCGCGTGGAATTATGGCCTGCGCTTTTCAGCTTGACAGTGCATCCGCCTATGCGGATATGTTGGCAGCATGAAACAGACTGCACGAATTTTTAAGGCCCTGGCCGACGAAACCCGCCTGCGCATTCTGGCCCTCTTGACCAGCGGCGAGCTCTGCGTCTGCGACCTGATGGCGGCGCTCGAACTGCCGCAGTCGACGGTCTCGCGCCACCTGGCCACCCTGCGCAACGCTGGACTGGTCGTGGATCGCCGTCAGGGGGTGTGGATGTATTACCGCCTGGCTCCATCCGGCGGGACGCCGTTGGCCGGACTGCTGCCGCTGTTGCAAGCGCAATTGGTTGAGCTGCCCGCAGCGCGCGCCGATCTGCAGGCGCTGCAGACCTACCTGAAGCAGAAAGATGCTGCCGCCTGTCGCTAGCGTCTGGCTGATGAAAAACAATTTAAACCGGGAGTAAGAGATGTCTATTCGTGTTGGGATTAACGGTTTCGGGCGCATGGGCCGGCTGGCTGTGCGCGCGGCCTGGGATTGGCCGGAACTTCAGATCGTGCATATCAATGAGATCAAGGGCGGCGCTGAATGTGCCGCTCATCTGCTCGAATTCGATTCGGTGCACGGGCGCTGGGACAGGCAGATCAGCTGCGACGGCCAGGGTCTGCTGGTTGATGGCAAGCGGATCGGTTTCAGCGAGCATAGCTCCCCCGGCGAAGTCCCCTGGGATGAGTTGGGGGTCGATCTGGTCATCGAGGCCTCGGGTAAATTCCGCACCCCAGAGCTGCTGCAACCCTATTTTGCGCGTGGGGTCAGGAAGCTGATCGTGGCGGCGCCGGTCAAGGAGGGCGCGCTGAATATTGTCATGGGGGTCAACGATCATCTCTACGACCCGGCGCAGCATCATCTGTTGACTGCCGCGAGTTGCACCACCAACTGCCTGGCTCCGGTGATCAAGGTCCTGCACGAGAAGATCGGGATTAAGCACGGCATGATCACCAGCGTGCATGATGCCACCAACACCCAGGTGGTGATCGATGCGCCGCACAAGGATCTGCGCCGCGCGCGGGCGGCGAGCATGTCGCTGATTCCGACCACCACAGGCAGCGCTACCGCCATCACCCTGATCTATCCCGAACTGAAAGGCAAGCTGAACGGCCACGCGATCCGCGTTCCCTTGCTGACCGGGTCGCTGACCGATGCGGTCTTCGAGATGCAGCGCACTGTTACGATCGAAGAGGTCAATCAGCTGTTCCATGAGGCGGCGACTACCTATCTGGCAGGGATTCTCGGCATCGAGGAGCGGCCGCTGGTCTCGATCGACTTCAAGGGCGATCCCCGCTCCGCCATCGTCGATGCACCCTCGACCATGGTGGTGAACGGCACCCAGCTCAAGCTCTTCATCTGGTATGACAACGAGGTGGGCTATGTCCACCGGATGATGGAACTCTGTCAGAAGGTGGCCTCAAGTCTGCCATGAGCGAACTGCGCAACTATGCCCTGGTCACGGGTGCCTACTGGGGCTTCACCCTGACCGACGGTGCCCTGCGGATGCTGGTGCTGCTCCACTTTCACGCCCTGGGTTACACGGCGCTGCAGATCGCCATGCTCTTTCTGCTCTACGAGTTCTGCGGCGTCATCACCAATCTGGTCGGTGGCTGGATCGGCGCGCAGCTGGGGCTGAAGGTCACCCTGTTTGCCGGGCTTACGCTGCAGATTGTCGCGCTAGGCGGCCTGGGGCTGCTCGATCCCGCCTGGTCGGTGCTCTTTTCGGTCTGCTATGTGATGGGGCTGCAGGCGCTCGCGGGGATCGCCAAGGATCTGACCAAGATGAGCAGCAAGAGTGCCATCAAGCTGCTGGTACCGCATCAGGCGGATGGCCTGCTGTTTAAATGGGTGGCGATTCTGACCGGCTCGAAGAACGCCTTGAAGGGGCTTGGATTCTTCTTGGGGGGCCTGCTGCTGGCGACCCTCGGTTTTAGACCTGCCCTCTGGCTGCTGGCCGGCGGCCTTGCGCTGGTGCTGCTGATGACGTTCCTCTTTTTGCCGCGCGAAATCGGCAGGACGCAGAAGAGGACCAAATTCAGCGCGATCCTCGCGAAGAGCCGCGAGATCAACCTGTTGTCGGCCGCCCGGCTGTTTCTGTTCGGCTCGCGCGATATCTGGTTCGTGGTCGGCCTGCCGGTCTTCCTCGCTGCGAATCTAGGCTGGAACCACACCCAGGTCGGCGGTTTCCTCGCTCTCTGGGTGATCGGCTACGGCGGCGTACAGGCCTTTGCTCCCAGGCTACTGAAATCCTTTCTGGCCGGCGGCACCCCGCGGGGCGGCACGGCAAGTCTGGGCGCCTTTGCGCTGGCCATTCTGACTGTGCTGATCGCCATCGGCGTGATGCTGGGGTTCTCCCCCTGGTTGACAGTCGTCGCCGGTCTGGCACTCTTTGGATTGATCTTTGCCGTCAACTCCTCGGTCCACTCCTACCTGATCCTCGCTTACACCGAGCATGAGGAAGTGGCGCTTAACGTCGGCTTCTATTACATGGCCAACGCCGCCGGCAGGCTGGTCGGGACCCTGCTGTCGGGGATTGTTTTTCAGTTGGCCGGGCTGGCCGGCTGTCTCTGGGTTTCGGCCGGGTTTGTGCTGCTGGCTGGCGGGATATCCTTGTTGCTGCCGCGCGCCAGGCGAAGAATGACCTGATTCTTACTCAAGCTTTGGGGGGTGGATGATGACCAAGGGGCTGACCAAGAAGCTATCGTTTCTCGACCGCTACCTGACCCTCTGGATCTTTCTCGCCATGTTTGTCGGGGTCGGCACAGGCTGGCTCTTCCCCGGGATAAAGGATCTGGTCAACAGCTTCTCCGTCGGCACCACCAACATCCCGATCGCCATCGGCCTGATCCTGATGATGTACCCACCCCTGGCTAAGGTGCGCTATGAGGAGTTGGGCGAGGTTTTTGCCAACAAGAAAATTCTCGGTATCTCCCTTGTCCAGAACTGGCTCATCGGCCCGGTTCTGATGTTTATCCTGGCCATCGTTTTTCTGCACGGTTATCCGGAATACATGGTCGGATTGATCATGATCGGCCTGGCGCGCTGTATCGCCATGGTTATCGTCTGGAATGACCTGGCCAAGGGCAACACCGAATACTGTGCCGGGCTGGTCGCTTTTAATTCGGTCTTTCAGGTGCTCTTCTACTCGGTCTATGCCTGGCTCTTCATCACGGTGTTGCCCCCCTTGTTCGGCCTTGAGGGGGCGGTGGTGGAGGTCTCGATCGGCCAGATCGCTGAGAGCGTGGCGATCTACCTCGGCATCCCCTTTTTTGCCGGGATGCTGACCCGCTTCACGCTGCTCAAGGCCAAGGGGCGCGACTGGTACGAACAGCAGTTCATCCCTAAAATCAGTCCGATAACCCTGATTGCACTCCTTTTCACGATCCTGGTGATGTTCAGCCTTAAAGGCGACCTGATTGTTTCGATCCCCTTCGATGTCGTTCGCATAGCTATCCCATTGATGATCTATTTCGTGATTATGTTTCTGGTCAGCTTCTGGATGGGAGTTAAGGTCGGAGCCGATTATCCCAAGACTGCGACTGTGGCCTTCACCGCCTCAGGGAATAACTTTGAACTGGCTATTGCTGTTGCGGTGGCGGTCTTCGGGCTTGAATCCGCAGTTGCCTTTACCGCGGTCATTGGTCCACTGGTCGAGGTCCCGGCGCTGATCGGGTTGGTGAATGTGTCTTTCTGGCTGCAAAAGAAATATTATGGGACGTCTGCATCCGCATAGAGGTTTCTTGAGACGGTTGGATAATAACGCTGATCTGCCGGCCAAGAATTTGTGTGGCAGTGGTTTTTTGCGGCGCTGATGTTGACTCCGCTTCCCTGGACTCCGAAACGGACATCGGCCTACAGTCTTCGCTAGCGCTCAGCCATCTGTGGGTCGCGATCCTTGCGATCGGCAAGAAAGAGCCTATAATTTCATTAAGTCTGCGATTCTTAAGCCGGAAAAGACTTTGAACCAACAAAAATGTTCTTCGGCATGGAGCATAAGCGCGAACCGGAGCAGGCGTCAGCAGTCCTGCTCGCATACTTGAGGCGAGAGAGATGAAAAGAATTTTCCTGTACCTTCGGTTTATGTGTATCGCCGCAGTTATCAGTTCCTTTTTCGGGGCGGCCCTGCAGTTTGTGATCGGGTCGGTTAAAACTTACAAGGCCTATGCCAGTTATTTTCAGATTGCCGACCATACTGACGCATACGCAAGCATGGCCCCGGTCGATCTGGCAACCAAGTACCTGGTCCACTCCGTCGATAACTTTCTGTTCGGTTTAGTGCTGCTGATTTTCGCCTATGGCACCTATAGCCTGTTTATCGGCGGCAAGTTCGCTGAGGAACTCCAGTCGGTGAAATGGCTGCAGATCAAGAGTATCGGCCACTTGAAAAACATCCTCGCCGAAGTAATCGTTATCATCCTGTTTGTGCGTTTTCTGGAAGTCATCCTGCTGAATATCGACAAGCTGAGGTTCGAATTACTGGTGCTGCCGCTGTCGATTCTCGCCCTGGCACTGAGCCTCAAGGTGCTTCACCTGCGCCACGACGGCGATTCCAAGTAGCTGCGTTCTTCCGACTCTCTGTTCGGACGCGGACTCAAGGTTCGCGTTCAAGCGGGGCAATGCTTAATTTCCAACTGCGCAAAAAAAATCTTTGCTCATGGGCGACAGCTGCAACCTGTTCTCGCAAAAGCTGCTCCGGCTTTTCCCCAGCTCGGCGCCTGTCCCTTTTTCCCAGTTACCGATGCCGAGACTGCGGTCACTGCTGCGGCCCAGCAGAGGACGCGCACTGCAGCTTGATAGCGGCCAACGGAAGCTCAGTGCTCATCAGGAAAATAGCTCAGTTTGCAGTTGACGGCACAACATCTGCTTTAAACAGCAGGGTGGCCTTTATTCTGACTGATTTTGCGGGCAGGACTCTGCATGCTATGGAGATTGCATGAAAATTTCGCTGCCTGTTTTACTGCTGTTGATCCTACTGTATCTGGCAGGGGGCCTTGCGCTTGCGGACGATGGCAAGCCGGTTATCAATTTCGGGGTGATCCCGCGTTACAATCCGATGGTCATGTACCGAAACTATCAACCTTTGATGGATTACCTGACCGAAAACACCCGTTACCACTTCGAACTGACCCTGGCGCGTGATTACCCCCAGGCTGTCGAGCATCTGCGTACAGGTGTGACTCAGCTTGCGTCTCTTGGAGATGTAACTTTTTTCGAAGCTCACCGCAGTTTCGGTGCGCAGCCGCTGGTTAGACCCTTGAATGAGCAGGGCGAGCCGTCCTATCGCAGTGTCATCATTGTGCGCAAGGGCAGTAAAATAAAAAAAATACCCGACCTGAAGGGCAAGACCTTTGCCTTCGGCAGCAGTCATTCCACCTCGGGCAACCTGATCCCTCGTCTCTATCTGTTTAAGCGCGGCATAACGCTCTTCGACCTTGCTGATTATCAGAATCTTGATTCTCATGATTCCGTGGCCAAGGCCGTTCTCAAAGGCAAGGTTGATGCTGGGGCAGTTAAAGATGTCGTTGCCGAGCGTTACAAAGACTATGGGCTTGAGTTTCTGGCCCAGTCGGAGCCGATTCCTTCGGTGCCGATAGTTGCGCGACCCGAGGCCGATCCTCAACTTCTACTTGAGGTGCGTGAGGCCTTGCTGGCGATCAACCCCGCCGATGCCCGGATGAAGAGTTTCATGAAGGGGTGGGATCCGGAATTTCGCTATGGTTTCACCTCCGCCGAGCGCCA
>JAAXQE010000144.1 GCA_012974425.1 Geopsychrobacter sp. | reverse complement strand
ACTAACTTAAATTACTTGAAAACACGAAAAACCTTCAAAGAAGAATTAGCAAATCCTGTAAAAAGAAAAGTAAATAGATATTTCCAACAAAACAAGTTATTTCAACTTGATTTTTCCTGTAAATACGTTATTAAACATGGTTCAACATCTAACACAACTGGTCAATCCATGATCATTCTAAACAAAAGGAGAATACCTGATGGCAACATCTACTGAACTGGCAGCACAAATTCTTTCGGCGCACCTTGCAAAAACAGAAATGACAAAAGACGAAATGTTCGCAGAGCTTAACGAACTACACAACACCCTTTCAGCTCTTGAGCGCGGCGAAGTTGTAGTCAATACCGATGAAGCTTCCGATGAGCCTATCGTCAGTCGTAAAAAAGCATTCGGCAAAGACAAGATTTTCTGCATGATCTGCGGGAAAGGGTTCAAAACTCTTTCCCGTCACCTGCGCACGGCTCACGACACGACCCCTAAAGATTATCGCATACAGTTTGACATCCCACGCAGCCAGTCATTGGCGTCCCGCAACTACTCCGAAAGTCGTCGCCAGATGGCGATTGATCGCGGTCTGGCAGACAACCTGGCCAAGGCGCGGGCCAAGAAGAAAAAGAAGTAAAATCCTAAACGGGACGCCCGCAATAATGGGGGCGCCCCGCTTAAAACAATCATTCAACCCGAAAGTACGCACTTGCCAGTGCATTCCCATCCAGGTCAGCGACCCGAACCTCCCAGTCACCTTTCCATTCAGCTACAATATTTTTAGATGAATAGGTACGCCATTTTGCCGAACGAACAGGGAGGGTGACACGCGCCATCTCTCTGCCTTGATAGAGCCAGACGTGTTCGATACTTGTATCTGCAACAGCACCCTCAATCCGCGAAAAACAATAAAGCTTCCCCTGTTGGGCCGGATAGATTTCCACACTATCGACCGGCATGCGCTCACTGATCATCGTCGTAACGACAACCTCGCTTGCAGTTATTGCCATGGCTGAAAACGGGACCATCAGCAAAAACAATGTCAAAACCAAGAGCTTCATAGATTTCCTCCCTCAATAATGAATTCTTCCCTATGAGAATTCGAAAGTTAACAGGCTGACAAAAAACTCGCGCCACATCTCTGCGCTACGCCAAATACCTCAGCCAGAGTTGCTGCAACATCGGCAAAACTGCTGCGCGTGCCGAGGGGTCGCCCAGACCCAACCCTGGGTGA
Source organism: Geopsychrobacter sp. (assembly GCA_012974425.1). Lineage (GTDB taxonomy): Bacteria > Desulfobacterota > Desulfuromonadia > Desulfuromonadales > Geopsychrobacteraceae > Geopsychrobacter. Next base: position 26,291 of record JAAXQE010000144.1, on the reverse strand, counting down.
CCAGGCCAGCAAAGGAACATGTTCACGCGAATGATCGGTCCCCGGAGTGGTTGGATCACAACCGTGATCGGCTGTAATCAGGAGTAAATCCTGGTCAGTCAGTTGTTGTAAGATCTGCGACAACTGCTGATCAAATTCATGCAGGGCCGCAGCAAAACCCACTGGATCGAGTCGATGTCCGTAGAGCATATCGAAGTCTACCAGATTAACAAAGATCAAACCTTGTTGTTGCTGATTCAGCCTCTGTTGGAGTGTCTCCAGCCCTTCAAGGTTGTTCCTGGTTGTCAAACTCTGGTCAAAACCCCGTCCGCCAAACAGGTCAGCGACCTTCCCTATCCCACAGGTTGACACACCTGCCTGTTGCAGACGGTCAAGGATTGTTTGACCGGCAGGTGCTACCGGAAAATCGTGCCGCCTTGTGGTCCGCTTGAAGTTATCCGCAGAGTCACCCACAAAAGGCCGAGCAATCACTCGGCACAAGCTGTAGGAACGTAACATTTCAAGGGTTTGCGCGCAAAGCTGATAAAGCACTGCAGGCGGCAGAATATCTTCATGGGCAGCAATCTGAAAAACGGAATCGCTGCTGGTGTAAACAATCGGCCGCCTGGTGGCAAGGTGCTCCTCACCTAACTGGCGCAAAATATCGGTTCCACTCGCCGCAACATTCCCCAGCGGTTTGAGGCCGGCAAGAACCGTGAATTTGTTGATGATTTCGTCCGGAAACCCCTCTGGAAAACTGGCAAAAGGGGTCGCTCGCACAAGGCCGGCAATCTCCCAGTGCCCGGTTACCGAATCCTTGCCTGCACTCTCGGACGCCATCTTGCCCCAAGCGGCTGCCGGGTTCTGCAGCGGAGGAACCCCTCTGATTTCGCAGACATTCCCGAGACCCAAGCGCTGCAGATTGGGCAGGCTGAGCCCCCCAACTACTTCTGCGACATGCGGCAGAGTTGCGGCATGCTCATCGCCATAAGCAGATGCATCGGGCAAGGCACCAACCCCTACCCCGTCAAGGACTATCAAGACAACTCGCTTAAAACCGTTCATTTCCCTCTTCGGGCAGTACACCACTGCTGCATAATTTCAACACCTGCGCTGGTCCCGATTCGGCTGGCTCCAGCTTCCTGCATCTGCCGCAAGCTCTCAAGGCTGCGAATCCCACCGGCGGCCTTAACCCCGATCTTCCCCTGTGCTACCTGAGCCAAAAGGCGCACATCTGCGCAGCTAGCCCCGGAGGGACCGAAACCGGTCGAGGTCTTGACGTAAGCGGCGCCAGCACTCGCGACAGCCCTGGTCAGGGCAATCTTCTGCAACTCATCCAGATAACAACATTCAATAATGACCTTTACCCTTGCGCCAGGAGCCGCCAGCACCACCTGTGCGATCTCCTCTTCGACCAAGGCGAAATCACCGGCAATGGCCTGACCGATCTGAATCACCATATCGATCTCGGCACAGCCAAGGCTTTCCAACTCTGAAGTCTGCTGCACCTTGGCGAGGGTACTCTCATAACCACAGGGAAATCCAACGACACTGGCGACCGCCGTTTCGGAACCATAAAGACAGGCGACAGCACGCGGCACGAAGGCAGGTGGGATACAGACCGCGGCAAAGTTCCACTCGACGGCCTCTTCGCAGAGCTGTTCGATCTGGACAAGACTCGTCTGCGGACCTAGCAGGCTATGATCGATCAACCTGGCCGGACTGGTGTCTATGTCATTAAGAGCGGTAGTCGGCATTGATCTTGATATAGTCATAGGTCAGATCAGAGGTAAAGTAACTGGAGCTGCCAGCCCCCTGATGCAGATCGATCGTGACACAGAATTCAGATTTTTTGAGGACTGCCGTCGCTGGCTCCTCAACCTGCTCGCCGACATAGAGTCCAGCCATTGCGACCAGAACCTCATCAAACAGGATGTCAATTTTCTCCGGATCGACCGCCACCCCCGCATAACCGACCGCAGCAATAATCCGCCCCCAGTTGGCATCCTCACCAAAAAAAGCGGTCTTGACCAACGCAGAGGTCGCAACCGACCGAGCGACAGTCCGCGCCTGTTCCGTATCCACGGCGCCAACGACCCTGATCTCGGCCAACTTGGTTGCCCCCTCACCATCGCGAACGATCATCTTGGCTAGATCGACGAGTACCCGTTGCAGATTCTCGGCAAAAACGGCCTCAGCCTGGCTCCCGGGCCTGATCACGGCATTATCCGCGGCAGCATTGGCAAGCAGCAGCACCATGTCATTGGTCGAGGTGTCGCCATCGACGGTGATGGAATTGAAGCTATTATTAACCGCAGGGACTAACAGTTGCTGCAGCTGCGCGGCATCAAGATCGGCATCAGTCATGACGAAGCCGAGCATGGTCGCCATATCGGGATGGATCATGCCAGCCCCCTTGGCCAGGCCCAGGATTCGATAGGGATGGCCGTCTACTTCGCCAGAGACACAGGAGACCTTGGCATAGCGGTCGGTCGTCATCATCGCGAGCGCAACATCATCAACACTCCCCGCAGCGAGATCGGCAACCAGCTTGGGGAGCGTAGCGGTAAAGGGTTCCAGCGAGAGGGGTTGACCGATGACGCCGGTCGAGGCCACCGCAATAAGATCTTGGGCAATCCCCAGATTAGTGGCCGCCAGGGAGACACAATCTTCTGCCACCTGCAGCCCTGCCGCACCGGTACAGGCATTGGCATTGCCACTGTTCACCAGAATCGCCTGACATTTCCCTGCAGTGATCCGTGGCTTTGTTACCTGCAGCGGGGCTGCGATAACCCGGTTCTGAGTGAAGACCCCGGCACAACTTGCAGGCGAATCAGACACGATCAGAGCCAGATCTGCCTTCCCATTTCCCTTTATGCCACTCGCCGCACCTGCGTAGCGGTAGCCAAGTGGCCATTTGTTATCTGCCATTTTACAATTCCTTATTTTCAGTAAAGAAAGCGAGGCTACAAAAAGCAGCCCCGCATATAAAAATCAATCCAGAGAAAAAGCCTAAAGGCCGGTAGCATTTCTAGTCGCGCAGAGCGCCATAACTCTCTTCACTCGGTAGCAGCAAGCCAAAGGAGGCCCCTTCTCCGTCTTTCTTCTCGAGAAAAACGCGCCCCTTCATCTTTTCAACCACCACCCGAACCAACGACAAACCAACTCCTACACCATGGGGCTTTTCAGTATTGATATCACCCAACTGGGTATAGGAATCGAAGATCGTCGTCTTCGCCTCAGGCGGAATAGTCACGCCGTCGTTCTGGATCTGCAGGTACGCATACTCGAGGCCATCGACCATCCGCCGCTCGGCAATAATCGAGATTCGCCCCTCCTCACGGTTAAACTTAACCGCATTGTCGAGCAAGGCATTTAACGCGATGCCGAGCTTTTCCGAATCGCCATAGATATCAGGCAGATCCTCGGCGATCTCGACCACGACCTTCAACTTAGCGCGCTCTATCCTGCGACCATGATACTGAAAGGTTTCGCTGATGCTCCAGCCGAGATTGAACGCTTTCCATTTCCAGGGCTCACGTTCGGACTCAATCGAAAAAAGTCGCAACATGCCGGTAATCAAGCCCTCAAGCCGCACCCCTTCTTCACGCGCCTGCCCTAGATAATCCATGAGATCCGCCTCGGAGAGCTTCTCGTAAAAGGTGAGGACCAGATCGACAAAGCCCATGATTGAGGTCAGGGGGGTCTTCAACTCGTGAGACAGATTACACACCAGCCGCGTCCGCGCCAGGTTGAGTTTGACCAGATCGGCATTTGTCCGCTCGAGGGTCCGCGTTTGCTGGCGCAGGTTGGTGACCAGCTTGAAGTTCTCGATCGCCAGAGAGACCTGATGAGCAATCGCCATCAACAGGCTCTGGTCTTCGGCATCGAAAGAGTCCCCGGACCTTTTATTGTTAACGTTAATGACACCGAGAGCCTCATCTCGATAGAGAATCGGCACCGAAAGAAGAGACTGATTCTTGTAGCGATCCCCACCGACAAGCGACTCAAAACGTTCGTCAAAACTTACATTCTGAATCAATACCGGTTCACGCATAAGAAATACATGGCCCGAGATTCCCTCACCCGGCTCAACCACGACTGACTTTGCGATCTCTTCTGACAAACCACGCGCAGCAGAGATCCGCAGTCTATTGTCATCGCCAGCGATCATCAGCGAGGCGATTTCGACTCCGGCAGAGTCAACAATTGAATCGAGGATCGCCTCAAAGAGCCCCTGCAAATCATTCCCGGCGCTAGCGGTCTCGCCAATCTGCTTGAGCAGAACGAGATCGGCCATGCGGCGCTGCGCTTCATTGCGCGCATTCTTCTGATTGACTGCAGCATAGTAGGCAGAAAAGCCTTGCTGCGCCGCTCCCAATACCTCTACGGCACCGAAGGGTTTTACCAGAAAATCGAGGGCCCGCTCACGCAACACCTCGCGAGCCGTATCGAAACTCTGATGTCCGGAGATGATGACTACCTGTACTTCGGGACTCTGCTGCTTGATCTGGCGCAACACTTCAACACCATTTATCCCCGGGAGCAGGATATCGCAAAAAACCACGGCAACCTGATCCTGCACCAGGATAGCCGGGACATCCCTGCCCGACTCGGTACGTAATACGCGATAGCCACTGTCTTCCAGGACGTCTTGCAACAGATCCAGAATCAGCGGGGAATCATCGACCAGCAATACTGCGGGCTTTAATTGTGGGATCATGTCGGCCATTTTAGCAAGCTACTCCCGAAAGCGATTTACTTACCGCAACATTTTTTATGCTTCTTACCACTACCACAGGGACAAGGATCGTTGCGCCCAACCTTATCCTCTTCGCGCATGACCGGCTTCTTCCCCTCGCTATCACTCGCCATCCGATTGAGGGTCATCTGCTGCTGGCGACGGCGGGCTTCCATCTGTTCGACTTCATCTTCATGCGCCAACTGCACCCGAAAGAGCTTCTGCAGGACCTCCTGACGAACCAGCCCCATCATCTCCATAAAGAGCGCAAAAGCCTCTTTCTTATATTCACCCTTGGGGTCTTTCTGGCCATAACCACGCAGGCCGATCCCCTGCTTGAGGTGATCTACCGAAAGGAGATGACCCTTCCACTGGGAATCGATCGTCTGCAGCAGAAGCACCTGGCAGAGGTGTTCCATGACCGGCGGAGTGAACTCCACTTCCCTGGCCGCCAACTGTGCCCGGGCCTGCAGCTTGAGTGATTCTTCAAGGTCAACACGACTCACATTCTCCTGATCGATGCCGCTCAGGTCGGGTAAAAATGCGAACTGATTGAGGATATCCTCCCCAAGGCGCTGCCAGTCCCAATCTTCGGGCCTCCCCTTGTCGGGGCAGAAGGTCGCAACCGAATCTCCGACCGCTTCATCTAAGATACTCTCGATCGTGCCGCTGATCTCCTCGCCACCCAAGATCTCACGTCGCTGCGCGTAGATGACCTCGCGCTGGCGGTTCATGACATCGTCATAGTCTATCAGGTGCTTACGAATATCAAAGTTATGCGCTTCGACCTTTTTCTGAGCATTCTCGATCGCCTTGCTGATCATGCCATGCTCAATCGGCTCCCCTTCAGGAATACGCAATTTTTCCATAACAAAGGCGACCCGCTGCGAACCAAAGATACGCAACAGGTCATCCTCGAGACTTAGGTAGAAGCGACTGGCACCCGGGTCACCCTGACGTCCTGAGCGCCCACGCAACTGGTTGTCGATCCGCCTGGATTCATGCCGCTCGGTTCCAAGAATATACAGGCCGCCTGCCGCCAGCACCCCCTCCTTCTCCTCAAGGCATTGAATCTGATGTTTCGCAAGGGCCGCCGCATAGACAGCCTCCCGCTCACCGGCCTCGGCACCTGCGGCCTCGGCGCGGGCCATCATCTCGGCATTCCCACCCAGCACAATATCGGTGCCGCGACCCGCCATATTGGTTGCCAGAGTAACCGAGCCCTTGCGGCCGGCCTGCGCAACCACCAGAGCCTCGCGGCCATGCTGCTTGGCATTCAGAACACTGTGCGGTACCCCGCGCTTTTGCAGCAACTCGGCAAGCAGCTCGGAATCTTCAATCGAGATCGTTCCGACCAGCACCGGTTGACCCCGCTTGTGGCAGTCGATAATATCTTCGATCGCGGCGAGATATTTCTCCTTTCGGGTCTTGTAGATCACATCGGCATTGTCGATCCGCGCCATCGGCCGGTTTGTCGGCACAACCACCACTTCCAGCTTGTAGATCTGGGCAAATTCCTTGGCCTCGGTATCGGCCGTACCGGTCATCCCTGCGAGTTTTTCGTACATCCGGAAGTAGTTCTGGAAGGTAATGGTCGCCAGAGTCTGATTCTCAGACTCGATCTTGACCCCTTCCTTGGCTTCAACAGCCTGATGCAGACCGTCACTCCAGCGCCGCCCCTCCATCAAACGCCCGGTAAACTCATCGACGATCATGACTTCGCCGTCCTTGACGACATAATCGACATCGCGCTTAAACAGGGCGTGGGCCTTGAGAGCCTGATTGACATGATGGAGCAGCTCGATATTGACCGGATCGTAGAGGTTATCAATCGCGAGGAGCTTCTCCGCCTTGCGCACCCCCTCTTCGGTCAACATCGCCGACTTGGCCTTTTCATCAACCGTATAGTCCCCGGTATGATGCTTGACGCTCTGCCCGATCGCCCCCTCGCGGGTCTCACTGGTCTCGCCCTTTTTCAAGCGCGGGATAATCACATCAACCCGATAGTAGAGGTCGCTCGAAGACTCACTCGGACCAGAGATGATCAGCGGAGTCCTGGCCTCATCGATCAAAATCGAGTCGACCTCATCGACAATCGCAAAGTGAAGCGGCCGTTGGGCATAGTCGGCCAGAGCAAATTTCATATTATCGCGCAGGTAGTCGAAGCCGAACTCGTTGTTGGTGCCATAGGTAATATCTGCAGCGTAGGCGGCCTGACGCTGATTGTCATTGAGGCCGTGAATAATGCAATCGACACTCAACCCCAGGAAACGATAAAGCTTGCCCATCCACTCGGCATCACGACTGGCCAGATAATCATTGACAGTAATGACATGCACACCCTTGCCGATCAGGGCATTCAGGTAGGTCGGCAGAGTCGCGACAAGGGTCTTACCCTCGCCCGTCTTCATCTCGGCGATCTTGCCATCGTTCAGCACCATGCCACCGAGCAACTGAACATCGAAATGGCGCATCCCGAGAACACGTTTACTCGCTTCACGGACAACCGCAAAGGCCTCTACCAGCAGATCATCGACAGCCTCTCCCTGCTGCAGACGGCCACGGAATTCATCGGTCTTGCCAGTGAGTTGCTCATCGGTTAATAGAACGAAGGTCTCCTCCAGAGCGTTGATCTGTGCAACCTTACCCATCAGCTGCTTAACATCACGGTCGTTCTTACTGCCAACGATCTTCCTGACCAGACTTTTAATCATCGAGAAACTAGCTCCATAACCGCCAATAGTCGCTTTCGGACTTGGGCGAAAAAGAATAGGGTTCATTCAAGTACAGATAAATTAATAAAGTATTGATTCCGCGCGGCATACTAACACACCGCTATTCGGGCTAACAAGGATGAATAGTATTGAAAACTTGGGCAGATCAGCGCTACCGCTGACAGAGCAAAGCACAAAGCAGACAACTAAGTACGCGCAGCAGGATAATTTCTCCTGAGCGGGTCAGACTACCCACAAACCAGACAAATAGAATTATCCAAAAATGCAGGTCTTAAGCAGGGCACAAAAGCGGTATAGAACAACACAGAGAGAGAAAGGACCAGCCTTGAAAGCAGGAAGATATCAGACGAGAATCAGAGAAGCTTGCGCGGATCAACGGGAACACCGTTAAGTAGAACCTCATAGTGAAGGTGTGATCCGGTAGAGCGTCCGGTATTGCCAACCTCTGCGATTCTGTCGCCGCGCTCAATGCGAGCTCCGGCCTTGACCAGAAGCTTGGAGTTATGCCCGAAAATAGTGCGATAGCCGTAGCCATGATCGATCATCACAACCTTGCCAAAACCGGGTTCAGTCGTCGACTTGACAACCACCCCGTCAGCCGTGGCAATAACCGGGGTTCCGGTATTTGCAGCGATATCCATGCCTTCATGCATCTTGCGCTGGCCGGTATAAGGCGCGGCCCGCATCCCAAAGTATGAGGTCACCCACCCCTTGGTCGGCCAACCGCTCGGGGTTGCCGAAGCCAGGGAATGCTTGTCGTTCAGCAGGTCACGCACCTCTTCCTGCGATTCACGGCGCAGATCGATAGCCAGGCGCAGATCATTGATCTGCTTCTGCAACTCGGACATATCGGCCGGGCTCTTCTCCAGCGGGCCGCCAATACCAACCGGTTGCGTGACAGGGGTTTCAGCATCCAGCTCAAGGGAACCACGTGTGCGCGCGTCTAAGCCGGCAAGCACAACCATCTCACGCTGCAAGCCATCTAGGTCGCGCTGCATATCCCTGAGCTGCTGACGTTGATCGCTGTTTTCAACCAACAATTGACTTAAATGTTGCTGGTCAAGCTGCAGAGAGGAATAGTCGTAAACCAACCACCCCATAAGTGCCACAGCCAACAAGACAAACGCCACCACAGAGCCCAGCAAACGATGCGAGATCAGTATACGGCGGGCCTTTTTTCCTGAATCAGGGATATACAAGAGGGTGAAGCGACGGGACACAGGCAACTATCTCCTTATTGAGCCAAATCTACCAAGTTGAAATCTTTAAAGGTTTTTCGCACATCTGTCAAGGCGCCCGTAATCCATTTCGGCACAAACAGGCCTCACCACTGAGCCGAAAAAAGACAGTCAGCAATCGATTCATGCTAAGCACGACAGGCCGTTAGAGATTAATTGAAAACGCAATTTCGTCGCAATCGGGAAATTTGACGCAGTGAATACAGTCGGTCCAGATCTTATGCGGCAGCTCCGATTTCTCAATCTCAGTGAACCCGAGACGTTCAAAAAAAACCGGCTGATAGGTCAGGGCAAAAACGCGCTTCAGCCCGAGTTCAAGTGCCTCGGCGAGACAGGTTTCAACCAGCTGACGGCCAATCCCGCGACCGGCGAGACCCGGCTTGACTGCCAGCGAGCGGATCTCGGCTAGATCCTCCCAGCAGATCTGCAAGGCACCGACCCCGATGATTTCGCCCTCCTCTTCGCAGACATGGAAATCACGCAGAGCATCATAGATATCAACCAGCGAGCGTCCTAGCAGCTGGCCCTGCTGGGCATAACCGAGCAAGAGTTGGTGGATAGCCTTAGCATCAGAGATACGGGCACTACGGATCATAAAAACTCCAAATCAGGCCGCAGTTATTGAGCGGCCGAGCAGCTCACGGGCATGGTCAAGGCTGCGGTCGGTTACCTGAGCCCCCCCAAGCATCCGGGCCATCTCCTGCACGCGTTCTTCACCCAGCAAGGGGGTCAATTCAGTGCGAGTGCGACCCTCGACCTGTTGCTTTGCCACCCGGAAGTGATGATGAGCAAAAGCGGCGACCTGCGGTAAATGGGTGACACAAAGCACCTGCAGACCGGCACCGAGTCGACAGATCTTTTCGCCGACTGCGGTCGCAGCCTCACCACCGATACCGGCATCAACCTCGTCAAAAATCAAGGTACTCACGGCATCGCCCGCCGGGATACTCCGCCGCAAAGCGAGCATGATCCGCGACAGCTCCCCCCCTGAGGCGATGCGGGCCAAGGGCTGTGCAGCCTCACCGGCATTTGCAGCCAGATAGAACTCCCCGGCCTCAAGCCCATCTGCCGCCGGGGTCTCCAATGGTATCAGCCGCACCTCGAAGCGGGTATTGCGCATCGCCAGATCGGCAAGTTCCTGCTCAACCACCTGCGCCAAACGGATCGCGGCGGCACTCCGCTTGGCACTCAGCAGGCGTCCCTTGTCAGACAGCAGCAGCTCGGCCGCGGCCAGCTGTTGCTGTAGTTCCTGGCGGCGGCCGTCGATATCACGCAGATCACCCAACTCATCATCGAGGCGTTGCAGGTATTCAAGCAGTTCGGCAACGCTCGGTGCATATTTACGCTTAAGCGTTTTGATCTGCGCGAGACGATCCTCGACCTGCTGCTGACGCTGCGGTTCAAAGCTGATCTTCTGCGCATAATCACGCAACTGCATTGCGACATCCTCAACCGAGTAAAGAGCCGTCTTCAGCGATTCGCCGAGCTCGCCGAGCAGCGGATCGATCTGCTGCAACTGCAGCAGAGTTTCCGCAACAGATGAGACATTCTCACACACGGCACCAGTCTTGGCGTAAAGCGTCTGGTAGCCACCATTACTCGCCTCAGAGAGACGCCCGGCATGCTGCAGCAGCAAACGTTCCTGCTCCAGGGCATCATCCTCGCCCTCTTTCAGATCGACAGCGGCTATCTCCTGACGCTGAAAGCTGAGCATATCGAGACGTTGCTGCCGCTCCCGCTCCGCCAGTTCAAGACGCTGCAGCTTATCGGCAACCTCGCGCTTATCCGCAAAGGCCGAGCGGTAGGCGGCCAGTTCGGCCTGACAGCCGGCATAGCTATCGAGCAGGGGCAGATGGGTGTCAACCCGCTGCAAGCCCTGATGCTCATGCTGGCCGTAGATATTCACCAGCAGCGGGGTCAACTCACGCAACTGCGCCAGCGGAATCGCTGAGCCATTGACAAAGATCCGGTTCTTGCCATTGCGTGCCACAATGCGCCGCACCAGGAGTTCTGAGCCGTTCTCCAGCCCCATCTCCGCCAGACGCTGCCGCAACAGCGTACCGGGGCCTATATCAAATACCGCCTCGACCGTCGCCTCGTCGGTGCCGGTGCGGATCACCTCACCCCGCGCCCGACCGCCGAGCAGCAGATTAACGGCATCGATAATAATCGACTTACCGGCACCAGTCTCGCCGGTCAAAACATTAAACCCTGGGCTAAAATTAACCTGCAGCTGTTCGACAATCGCAAAATTTTTGATGATCAGATCACAAAGCATAAACACATCAGAGAGGCTAATAGATTAAAGATTAAGGCTAAGGAATGAACACAGCCATTCCCCTGTTCCCTTGATCCTTCCTCCTTCTGCCTCACCTCTCCCCCCAGCTCAATTTGGTCCGCAGAATTTCAAAATAATCACGGGTCGGACTCTTGACCAACTGGGTCCGGGCTACGGAGCGACACACCTCTACCCTGTCCCCCGCCTCGAGGTTGGCACCGATCTGGCCGTCGCCGGTAAAATAGACGACGTCAGCGGCAAAACTGACATCGATGGCAATTTTCGACCTGCTCGACACAATCAGGGGACGGTTGGTCAACATGTGCGGGCAGATCGGCGTAATAACCAGACTATTGATCCCTGGATAGATAATCGGACCACCGGCCGCCAGGTTGTAGCCGGTCGAGCCGGTCGGGGTGCTGATGATCAAACCATCCGCCTTGAAGGTCGTCAGGTAGTCGCCGTCGACCCAGGTTTCCATATCGATGATCCGGGCCAGGGTTCCCTTGTTGATAACGAGATCATTCAGCAGGGTATGGGTCGCAACCGATTTGCCCCGCCGCAGAATCTCGACATCGAGCATCATACGATCGGAGACTTCATACTTGCCGCCGAGCACTGCTTCGAGCATGGCAGGCAGTTCCTGACGGGTAATCTCGGTCAAAAAACCGAGGCTGCCGAGATTGACGCCCAGAATCGGCACCTGCAGGCCGTTTACCTGGCGCGCGACCGAGATAAGGGTCCCGTCACCACCCAGCACGATAATCAGGTCGACCTGCGGTGGAATCTCTTCCGGGGCCGCAACCGCCTCGCTCCCCAGCGCTTTACCGAGCCAGGGTTCGAGTAGAAAATCGATACCCCGCTGCTGCAGACGACTGCAGATATCCTGGGCCAGCTTCGGCGCCTCTAAATGATTTGTCTTGGCGTAGATGCCAACGGTCTGGATCAAGAATTCACTCCCGTCCTCTGAAACGCGTAAATCACGGTTATACGTGAGAACCGGAATACCACAAGTCCCCGTCAAAGTCTATCGCTTTCAGCAACTTAGAGAGTTGTCGCCACCTAAGTGACGTGCTACATTGCAACCGTCGTCAACTCAAGCATTAAGGGATATTTTGTGGCCGATCTTTTCAATCAAGAGACTCATCAAACCGGCGATCGCCCGCTGGCCGAACGGATGCGGCCACGCAACCTGGCCGAGGTGGTCGGTCAACAGCACCTGCTGGCCGAAGGCAAGCTTCTGCGCCGCCTCATCGAAACCGATCAACTCGGTTCCCTGATTCTCTGGGGGCCACCCGGCACCGGCAAAACCAGCCTGGGCCAGGTCATCGCGGGCACCACCAAAAGCCGCTTCGTCTTCTTCTCGGCGGTCCTCGGCAGCATCAAGGAGGTGCGTGAGATTCTTGCCGAGGCCAAGAATCAACGCGCCTATCACAGTCGTCGCACCCTGCTGTTTGTCGATGAAATCCACCGTTTCAACAAGGCTCAGCAAGACGCCTTTCTCCCCTCGGTCGAAAAGGGCGATATCACCCTGATCGGCGCCACCACCGAGAATCCGAGCTTCGAAGTCAACTCGGCGCTCCTCTCCCGCTCGCGGGTCTTCGTACTCGAGCCGCTCGATAGCGAGGCCCTGAAACTCCTGCTGCAGCGGGCGATCAGCGAAGAACGGGGGCTGGGTGAGCAACGGTTGCAGATCGATAACGATGCCCTCGAATTTCTCGCCGACAAGGCCGATGGGGATGCCCGGGTTGCCCTGGGCGCCCTCGAAGTCGCCGCAGCAACCGCCACCGATGGCCTGATCGATCTCAATCTGGCCCAGGAATCATTGCAGAAGAAGGCCCTGCTCTACGATAAGGGCGCAGAAGAGCACTACAACGTTATCTCGGCCTTCATCAAGAGTATGCGCGGCAGCGATCCCGATGCCGCCCTCTACTGGCTGGCACGGATGATCGAAGCGGGGGAAGATCCACTCTTCATCGTGCGCAGAATGGTGATCTTTGCCTCCGAAGATGTCGGCAACGCCGACCCACGCGCTCTGCAGATGGCCCTCGCCGTACAGCAGGCCGTCCACTTTGTCGGCCTGCCCGAGGCGCGCATCAGCCTGGCCCAGGGCGTCACCTACCTGGCCACCGCCCCCAAGAGTAACGCCAGCTACGTCGGTATCAAACAGGCCCAGGCCGAGGTGCGCAACAGCGGCGCTCTGCCGGTCCCCAAGCATGTGCGCAACGCCCCGACCAAGCTGATGAAAGAGCTCGATTACGGCAAGGGCTACCAATACGCCCACAACCACACCGGGGGAGTCGCCCGACAGGATCACCTGCCCGATGAACTGGTCGGCACCAAATATTACCAACCGACCGAGCGGGGCTATGAAAAGATGATCGGTGAACGCATGGCCTACAACCGCAGCCTGTGTGAAAAAACCCAGAACAAAAAAGACAGCCCCTGACGAAAGAAAGATCCTTCATCAAGGGCTGTCATTGTAACTAATTCTTGTTGCTGGCTGGCGGGTCGACCCTGCTACTATCTTAGCGCTGTTCGACAATCCCCAGCATCCGGCGAACCTGTCCCGTAATTTCAGAGATCCCGAATGATGAAGCCCATATTCCCAATCATCACTTTCTCGTTCTTATCACCCAACCACAAGCGCACCGAACGCTCGCCGACCATCTCGAAACGCATCTGTTCGTCCTCAATCGACGCGACCTTGCTGCCAGCCTCGGTATAGACCTCAACCACCCGATGGGTGCCGATCGTATCCGCCTTTAAATCATAGGCCTTCTGCTGGGTGCTCTCACAACCGAACAACAGCAGCGACAAACCCAGTACCGAACCAATCGATAACCTCTTCATTCTCTTCCCTCTCTCTCAGCAACCGCTCAGACACTTCCCCTCCGCATCAAACTCCATAGTACGACCACTCAGCGGAATATGCACCGGAATTTTCTCGATCAAGCCCTTGAACTCGGCAGTCTTCGTACCCGGCACCAGCACGCCCTTCTCGGTCGCGGCCTCATTCATATGCTGCGGGATAACCGCCTTGGGCCGGATCAGCTGATTGATCGAATAAGCCGCCTCTTTCGGGCCCGAGGTGTAGACCCCACCGGCGTTGATAATCGCCAGATCGGCCCGATAAAAACCGCGCACCGTCACATCCTGCTCGGCCGTTATACCGCTGTCACCCGAAAGATAAACCACCAGACCGTTACTGAAACTAAGGATATAGCCGTTGTCTGGTCCGGCATAGGCGGTGAGGCCATTGGTGTCCAGTTGGTGTCCCAGATCCTTATCCAGAAAATTCCCGCCTATCCCGTTGCTGTGGGTCACCGGCACAATCGCCACACGCACCGCACCGATCCTGCGCTCGCCACCGAAACGCAGCACCTGAACCTGTTTGGTATCGCCACCGGCCGCCACGACCCTATGACTCATAAATCTGTGCATCTCGCCGCCCAAAAATGCCTTGGCCTTGGTGCCGACAATGATCTCTGCCGTGTTCGAATTAGGCGTGGTACCGATCTCGGTTTGCGGCATGGCGCAGGTACCATTGCCGGTTTCTGAGATACGCTTATCCCCCAGGTGATCGCCATGCATCCCGCTCAACAAAACCAGATCCAACTTCCCCAAGCGTGGATCTTCCGGCCCGGCAACCGTCCGTCCGGCATCGAACAAAATCCGCGTCCCATCCGGGTCTTCAAACAACAGGGCACGGTCACGACTACAGAACTCCCCGTCATGGCTCCCCAAAGGGGTAATCTTAACCCCCCCGGCTTCGGCACTCGCCAAGCCACAGGCCACAAACAGAAGCAACATCAAGAGGACTCGCGACAATAGAATTTCCACAAGAATTCTCCTGCTACGGATTAAGTAATTGAATATCGAAGTCTGCGGCTCACAGGCGGATAAACATCGAGGAGGGAAGTGACCCATATCCCTGCTTATAACAGTCCACTTGCGCCTGTCAATAAAGAGAGGGAAAGAGAGTGACGGGTGCGCCAGACAGGCAGTATCAGTCAACTCAGATTGGGCGACAGCCTCAGTCTGCGGTCGGCTAAAATGCTATACTGGGGTTGCAGCCGGACGCCCCTGTTTCCTCCGCGATGCCCTCGCTTTTTTCTGGCTGCTGAAAGGAGTCAGCGATGAGATCTGACGAGATTATCCGTGATATCAGAATGCGCCAGAATGAGGGACGGGCATTCATCAAATGGTGGCGGATCGAGAACGATTTTACCGACTATGAACTGTTCGAGAGTTTTATCGCCAATGCCCGCTCGAATCATGAGTTCGGTGGCTATGATCTGCTTGACCTCGAAGAGATGTGGGATGTTCTGCTGCGCTGGAAACCAACCGGCTTAAAGCGGCTCAAAACGAAGCATGGGGAAGAGATCATGTGGCAAAAGAAAGCCGCCGACGGCAGCACGCAGCTTGAGATCTGCTCCTTTACCCCTGAGACAGTCATGGCTATCTTCGATTACGAAACTCACGGAGATGTGGTTGGCTGAGGCGCGCTCTTTTGTTCCCGCCCGAGGAGGCGGCAAAGCAGCGTATTTTGCCACCTGCTATCTGGCTTGGCGTAACAGGAAAGGATCAGGTCTTGACCTGGGGCATGTCCCTTGTCAAGGCTTGATCCCTCTGGATACTGCTCCCGCTGTGATTAAGGAATTAATTGCCGATACCTGTGACTCGTAAGCGACATGAAGATCGACCCGATATCGACCTGCGTGGCTTTGTGCCCGGAAAAGTGTTGCCAGATCAAAGATTCATCTTCACGAAACGTAACAGACGTCCAGGCAATGTCCACACTCCCCGGACCCTTCCTGAAATTTCACAAGGGGTGTTAGCCTCCAATGAAACTGAATAATATTTAGCCTTTTTGACCTGGGCCAAAGATAACAATAGAAAACCGTTCCATTCTCATCCCCCCAACATTTCAAACGTTGCCTTCAACAACTTGACAGATATGAAAAACCTGTTTGGTTTTATTTAACTTTATAGTGAATAAACTTAGTGCCCTAACTTGCTTATGTCTCCACATTTGCCACACCTGGTCCATGGCACCCTCCAAGGAGAGAAAACATGAAGACAAGAGGCTGGAGAGCAGACATTTGCCGACTCATCCTGGCAACCCTTATAGCTCTGGTCCTGCCGGGGGCGGCGGCCATGGCAATAGAAGGCGATGCCGCCCGTGGAGCGCAACTCTACGCTGGCTCGCGAGCAATGACCAACGGCGGATCCCCCTGTGTCGCCTGTCACGCCCTGACCGGCTTCGGTTCGGCTGGCGCCGCCAATTACGGCCCAGATCTTTCCAACCTCTACGCAGACTACGGTGCCGAGGGAGTCGGCGCAGTTCTCGAATCCCTGGCCTTTCCGAGTATGGAAGCGATCTATGCCTCACGTCCCCTGACTTCAGAAGAGCGCCTCGACCTGGTCGCTTTTTTCGCGCAAACAGCAGAACAGCAGGCTGCTCCAGCGACATCGCTGACCGGATCGATTCTGCTTGGGGTCGTCATTGTCTTTGCCATTGTGGCCCTTTTAGGATTGCGCCGCCTCAAGGGGGTGCGCCGACCGTTGGTTGATCGAGTCAGGAAGCAGCGAGGTATGCGAGCATGAGCTGGATCAAGGATATCATCGACCCGAAATCGCGCGCCTGGGAAGAATTCTACCGCAATCGTAATCAGTGCGACAAAGTGGTGCGCAGTACCCACGGCGTCAACTGCACCGGCGGCTGCTCCTGGAATGTGCATGTCAAGGACGGCATCGTCGGCTGGGAGCTGCAGGCGACCGACTACCCTGAACTGGAAGAGAGCCTGCCCCCCTACGAGCCGCGTGGCTGCCAGCGTGGTATCTCCTTCTCCTGGTACCTCTACAGCCCCTTGCGGATCAAGTATCCCTATCTGCGTGGAATCCTGGCCGACCTGTGGCGCGCGGCCAAGGCCGAGCATGCTGATCCGGTTGCAGCCTGGGCCTCGATCATGGAGGATGAGGCCAAACGCAAGAGCTACCAGCAGGCGCGCGGCAAGGGCGGCTTCCGCCGTGCGAGCTGGGATGAAGTCGAAGAGATCATCGCCGCTTCCTCGATCTATACCATCAAGAAATTCGGCGCCGACCGCATGGTCGGCTTCTCACCGATCCCGGCGATGTCGATGCTCAGCTTCGCCGGCGGTTCACGCTTCATGCAGCTGATGGGTGGCGCCAACCTGAGCTTCTACGACTGGTATTGCGATCTACCGAATGCCTCCCCCGAAATCTGGGGCGAGCAGACCGACGTCGCCGAGAGTGCCGACTGGTACAACAGCAAATATATTGCGGTGGTCGGTTCGAATCCGGATATGACCCGCACCCCGGACGCGCATTTCCTGACCGAGGCGCGGCATAATGGCTCCAAGGTCACGGTCTTTGCACCCGATTTCAACATCACTTCCAAGCACGCCGACTGGTGGATCCCGGCCCATGCCGGGCAGGACGGTGCCTTCTGGATGGCGGTCAACCACGTCATCCTCAGTGAATTCCACCATAAGGCCAAGACGCCTTATTTCATGGACTACCTGAAACGCTACACCGACACCCCCTTCCTGATCGAACTGGATGAGAAAGACGGCGTCTATACTGCGGGCCGCATGGCCAGGGCCGGTGAGCTTACGCGCTACAGCAAAGAGGAGAATGGCGACTTCAAGTATCTGATCTGGGATGAAGAGAGCAAACAGCCGCGCATGCCGCTCGGAACGCTTGGCTTCCGCTGGCAGGAGAAGAAGGGGGAGTGGAACCTGCAGATGAAGGATGGCCAGGACGGTGCCGATCTCTCTCCCGAACTCTCTCTGCTCGATAGCAACGAAGAGATCCTGCAGGTGGGCTTTGACGATTTTTCCGACGGCAAGTCAGTAGCGCGCGGCGTACCGGTTCACTATCTTGATACGGCTAAAGGCCGGATCGCCGTCACCACCGTCTTCGACCTGATGATGGCCCAGTTCGGTGTTAACCGGGGGTTGGAAGGTGACTACCCACAAGACTACGACGCCGAGCACAGCGTCTATACCCCGGCCTGGCAGGAAAAATATACCGGTATCGATCGCGCCAACGTCATCCAGTTCGCGCGCGAATGGGCGATGACCGCCGAGCAGACCGAAGGCAAGTGTTCGATCATCATCGGCGCCGGGATCAATCACTGGTACCACGCTAACCTGACCTACCGGGCCGGGATTGTCGCTTTGATGTTGTGCGGTTGCGTCGGCAAGAATGGTGGCGGCCTCAATCACTATGTCGGCCAGGAGAAGCTGGCGCCGGCAGCGCCCTGGGCGACCATCATGGGCGCCCTCGACTGGTCGAAGCCACCGCGTTTCCAGAACGCCCCCTCCTATCATTATGTGCATACCGATCAGTGGCGCTACGAACGTACTTCAGACGAGTCCAAAATCAACCCGGTGGCCGAAGAGAATCAGATCACTGAAGGGCACACCATGGATCACCAGGTCCGGGCGGTGCGCAACGGCTGGCTCCCCTTCTACCCGCAGTTCGACCGCAGCCCGATCGAAACGGTCAAACAGGCCGAAGCCGCCGGTGCCAAAAGCGATCAGGAAATCGTCGACTGGACGGTCAAGCAGTTGGCCGAAAAGAAGATGAAGTTTGCCGTCGAGGATCCCGACGCACCTCAGAACTGGCCACGGCTGTGGATCATCTGGCGCGGTAACGCCCTGATGTCGAGTGCCAAGGGGCATGAATATTTCCTCAAGCATTACTTAGGCACCCACAGCAACACGATCGCACCGGAAACCGCAGAGGAGTTCGTCAAGGAGGTCAAGTGGCACAAGCAGGCTCCCGAGGGCAAACTCGACCTGGTGGTCGATATCAACTTCCGCATGGATACCTCGGCGCTCTATTCCGATATCGTGCTGCCGACCGCGACCTGGTACGAAAAGGACGACCTCAACACCACCGACATGCACTCCTTCATCCACCCGTTGCAGGCGGCGGTTCCGCCCTGCTGGGAGTCGAAGAGTGACTGGGATATCTTCAAGGGGCTGGCCAAGAAGGTCAGCCAACTGGCCGAAACCCACCTGCCGGAGCCGGTACGCGAGATCGTCTCGGTTCCCTTGCAGCATGACACCCCGGCCGAGATGGCCCAGTTCGAGATTAAGGACTGGAGCAAGGGGGAATGTGAGCCGATTCCGGGCAAGACCATGCCCGGTCTGGTGGTGGTCGAGCGCGATTACAAGAACCTCTACAACCGCTTCATCTCCTTCGGTCCCGGCGCCAGAAACGGCATCGGCGCCCACGGCCTCTCCTGGCCGATCGAGGATTACTACGATGAGATGGCTGCCGGCGACAATACTGTGACCTGGGACGGCAAGACCTACCCGACCCTGGTCGACGCCAGGGACGCCGCTGAGGTGATTCTCAAGCTCGCGCCCGAGACCAACGGCGAGATGGCCTTCCGCGCCTTTGCCGCCGAAGAGAAGAAGGTTGGCCTGCCGCTGACCGATCTGGCCGAAGCGACCCGCGGCGTGCGCACCAGCTTCGCCGATCTGGCCGCCCAGCCACGTCGCCTCTTGAACAGCCCGATCTGGAGCGGCCTGACCGACAACGGCCGGGCCTATTCGGCCTACTGTCTCAATGTCGAGAAACTGGTGCCCTGGCGCACCCTGACCGGCCGTCAGCATTTTTATCTCGATCATCAGGGCTATATCGCGGCCGGCGAACATCTGCCGACCTACAAGCCGAAACCCGACCACAGTACCCTGCAGGATTTTCTGGCGACCGACACCTGCGAC
This sequence comes from Geopsychrobacter sp., assembly GCA_012974425.1. Lineage (GTDB taxonomy): Bacteria > Desulfobacterota > Desulfuromonadia > Desulfuromonadales > Geopsychrobacteraceae > Geopsychrobacter. The sequence goes on along the minus strand of JAAXQE010000144.1, from coordinate 6,555 downwards.
AAGAAGAGCATCATGCTCAACTACCTGACCCCGCACGGCAAGTGGAGCATCCACAGCACCTACGGCGATAACCATCGCATGCTGACCCTGTCACGCGGCTGTCACCCCTTCTGGATGAATACTCAGGACGCGGAACTGATCGGGGTGTTCGACAACGACTGGGTCGAGGTCTACAACGACCACGGCGTGGTGGTGACCCGCGCCATCGTCAGTTCGCGGCTGCCACGCGGCATCTCCTTCCTCTATCACGCGCCCGAACGGACGGTCGGGGTGCCCAAGTCGCCCTTGCGGGACAACAAGCGCGCCGGCGGGCACAACAGTTTGAACCGGATTCGTCTCAAGCCGAACCTGATGCTCGGCGGCTACGGCCAGTTCACCTACGCCTGGAACTACTGGGGACCGACCGGTGCCAACCGCGACACCTACATCATGGTGCGCAAGCTGGATGGTGAACCACAGTGGTAAGCACAACGGCACGAAAGAGGAACTAACGGTTTTTTTCAACTGCTGGGCTTTGAACGGAGAAATTTCATGGATATTCGCGCACAGGTTTCATCGGTGTTTCATCTCGATAAGTGCATCGGTTGCCACACCTGCAGTATCGCCTGCAAGAATCTGTGGACCGACCGGCGGGGCAATGAATACATGTGGTGGAACAACGTCGAGACCAAACCGGGCACCGGTTACCCGACCAAATGGGAAGACCAGGAGAAATATCGCGGTGGTTGGGAACGAGCCGGCTCGCAACTGCGCCTCAAGCAGGGTGGCAAGGCCTCGACCTTCGGCAAAATTTTTCACAATCCAGACCTGCCGACCATGGACGACTACTACGAACCCTTCACCTTCAAGTACGCCGACCTGACCAACGCCCCGGCGGGGACCGATCAGCCGACGGCACGCCCGGTCTCGATGGTCAGCGGCAAACCGATGAAGATCGAAGCCGGTCCCAACTGGGATGATGATCTCTCGGGTTCGACGGTCTACGCGGCCAACGATCCCGGCGTAATCGAGCTGAGTAAGGAGCAGCAACAGCAGCTGTTCGCTATCGAAAAGATGGTGATGTTCCACCTGCCGCGCATCTGTAACCACTGCAGCAACGCCGCCTGTGTCGCCAGTTGCCCTTCGGGCGCCATCTACAAACGCGGCGAAGACGGTATTGTGCTGATCAACCAGGACAAATGCCGCGGCTGGCGGATGTGTGTGTCGGCCTGCCCCTACAAGAAGACCTATTACGGCTGGGCCACCGGCAAATCGGAGAAATGTATCCTCTGCTACCCGCGGCAGGAAGCGGGCGAAGCTCCAGCCTGTTTCCATTCCTGCGTCGGTCGGATCCGTTATCTCGGCGTGCTGCTCTACGATGCCGACAGAATAGAAGCCACCGCGCTGAAAGCCGACGCCGAACTGACTGCCGCCCAGCGCGAGATGATCCTCGATCCCTTCGATCCAGGGGTTATCAAGGCGGCACGCGAGGGTGGACTGGCCGATCAGATCATCGAAGCGGCCCAGGCCTCGCCGGTTTACAAGTTCGTCAAGCAGTGGGGAATCGCCCTGCCGCTGCACCCTGAGTTCCGCACCCTGCCGATGCTCTTCTACGTGCCGCCATTGTTGCCGGTGCTGTCGAGTAAGAACCAGGGAACCCAGAAGATAGGCGATGATTTCTTCACCAGTCTCGAACAGGCCAGGCTGCCGCTCAAATATCTGGCTGGGCTGTTTGCCGGCGGCAACGAAGAAGAGGTCAAGGCGGTTTATCGCAGATTGATCGCGGTGCGGATGCAGCGTCGCGCGGAGAGCGTCGGCGACCTGTCCGAAGCTGAACTGCTGAATGCCCGTGAGCTATCTGGCCTCAGTCGCGAAGCACTGGACGCCATTTTCCGCATGACCAGCCTGACCCGCATCAAGGAACGGATCCAGGTGCCGCCGATGTTGCGGGAACAGGCGATCGAAGCGGGGATGGAGACCGATGAGTATCAACAGGGTATGGGCTTCGGCAGCCGCAAGGCGCCAAAGAGACGGTGGTAAGCATGGAATCATTGAACCTGAAACTCTGTCTCGGCTTCAGCGAACTCCTGAACTATCCAAACGAGCGGATCAAGCCTGTGGCTGCTGACTTCAATCGGCAGCTGAAAGAGTCTGACCCGAAAGCCGCCACTGCCTTTGCTGGTTTTATCGATTTTCTCGAGCGACAGAATCTGCCGCAGATCGAAGAGATGTTCACCTCAACCTTTGATCTGCAGGCCCTCAGCGACCCCTATGTCGGCTTCCAGCTGTGCGGTGAGAGTCAGGCACGCACCCTGTTCCTGATGAAGCTGCAAGAGCTCTACACTAAACGGAATTTTTCCTGCGGCACTGAGCTTCCCGACCACCTGAGTGTCATGCTGCGTTTCATCGGCAGCAGCGATGATCCACAGGGAAGCAGCGAGATCATCCTCGATGCCATGCTGCCTGCGCTTGAGAAAATAATCGCCGGGATCGAGGCGCAGGATCACCCCTACCGGCAACTGCTTGGTGCCTTACAGATCTATCTGGCAAATAGAGTTGAAACTGAGCTGCTCGAGACTTAAGCGGCAGAAGGAGTCGTCCCATGGCTGATATGATCCTGTTCGCCGTCTTCCCCTATGTCGCGCTGGCCCTGGCGATCGGCGTCGGTATCTACCGCTACTGCATCGACCGCTACTCCTACTCGTCGCAGTCTTCGCAGTTCCTGGAGAGCAAGGCCTTATTCTGGGGGTCACTCCCCTGGCACTACGCGATCCTGCTGATTCTGATCGCCCACTTTCTGGCCTTTCTGGTCCCGGCCGGCTGGGGAACCCTGCTCGGTTCACCGGCGCGCCTGGTCTTTCTCGAAATCACCGGTATGGCTCTCGGCATTACGACCATGATCGCTCTAACGATTCTGATCTTTCGCCGCATCATCAACCCGCGGGTGAACGCCGTGACCAGCAACATCGATTGGCTGCTGCTTGCCGCGCTGCTGCTGCAGGTCGCAAGCGGCGTCTATATCGCCATCAGCCTGCGCTGGGGCGGGCTCTGGTATGTGCATACCGTCTCCCCCTGGCTCTGGTCGCTAGTCAAACTCAACCCACAGATCGATTATCTGGCCAGCCTGCCGGGGATCGTGCAACTGCACGCGGTCAACGCCTTCTTGCTGGTGGCGATCTTCCCCTTTTCGCGGCTGGTCCATGTCGTCAGTATCCCGCTCGGCTATCTGAGCCGCCCTTACCAGGTGGTGATCTGGTATCGCCAGCGCCGCAGCAACTGATTATTGATTAACGTCCGGGGGAAAGAAGCTTCCCTTACCTTGAATTAGGACAAAAAAGGTTTGCTATATGATGGAACAAAGGGCGACTGCCACATCCCACAAGGTTTTGTTTCTCAATACCCTGGCCTTTACGGTCTGCTTTGCCGCCTGGATGTTCAACGGCGTGCTGGTGACCTTTCTGGCCGACAACCAGGTCTTTGACTGGGGTCCGATAGAAATCGGCTGGCTGATGGGGATCCCGGTGCTGACCGGCTCGCTCTTTCGTCTGCCGGCCGGGATGCTGACCGACAAATTCGGCGGCAAGCCGGTCTATGCCACTCTGCTGTTTATCTGCGCTATCCCGATGTACCTGCTCTCCTACGCTGACAGCTTCATGACCTTCGCCCTGTGCAGCTTCGGCTTCGGCCTGGCCGGAGTCAGCTTTTCGATCGGCATCGCCTTTTCGTCGGTCTGGTACCCGCGCGAACGCCAGGGCACGGCGCTGGGGATCTTCGGCGCCGGTAACGCAGGGGCGGCCCTGACCACCCTGTTTGCACCGACCCTGCTCAATCGCCTGACCGACAACGGCGCCAACCTCGAGGGCTGGCGGCAACTGCCGGTCTACTACGCGATCATGCTGGCGATCATGGGCGTGATCTTCTTCATCTTCGCCGAGAACAAGAAACCGGCCTCTTCGGACAAATCCTTCACCCAGATGCTGACCCCGCTCAAGAACGTGCGGGTCTGGCGTTTCGGACTCTACTACTTCCTGGTCTTCGGTTGTTTCGTCGCCTTCTCGCAGTGGCTGGTCCCCTACTTCGTCAATGTCTACTACCTGCCGCTGGTCACCGCCGGGATCTTCGCCTCGATGTTCAGCCTCCCTTCCGGGATCATCCGCGCCCTGGGTGGCTGGCTCTCGGACAAGTTCGGCGGGCGCTCGATCATGTACTGGGTGCTGGGCGCCTCGGTCATCATCAGCTTTCTGGTTATTATTCCCAAGATGGATGTCTACTCCCCCGGTCGCGGCGTGATGGCCAAAAGGTCGGGCGTAGTCACGGCCGTTAGTGCCGATTCGATCAGGATCGGCGACAACACTTACGCTCTTAAGCTCAAACCAGATCCCGAAGAAAACTACGACGAGCAGATGTTGATCCTGCCAACCAAGCAGGCCTGGCAGGAACCGGTGGTTGCGGTCGGCCAGAGGGTCAAGAAGAAGGAGTTGCTGGCCAAGGGGGTCACGCGCATCTTCTTTCAGGCCAACGTCTGGATCTTTGCCATTCTCATCATTTTGCTCGGCAGCGTCTGGGGTATCGGCAAGGCGGCGGTCTACAAGTTGATTCCGGATTACTTCCCCGACGAGGTCGGCGTGGTCGGCGGCATGGTCGGCGTCCTGGGGGGCTTAGGCGGCTTCGTCTGCCCGATCATCTTCGGCTACCTGCTCGAATGGACCGGACTCTGGACCAGCTGCTGGATCTTCATGTGCGGCCTGTCGCTGGTCTGTCTGCTCTGGCTGCACCTGACCGCCCAGAAAATGATGCGCGAAAAACACCCGGAAGATATGCAAAAGATCGAACAGGATAAACGGACTTTCATTGCAGACGCCCTCAAGGAGTAATCATTATGTCGATCAATCTGGAGAAATGGGATGTCGAGGACGAAAAGTTCTGGGATGCCGAAGGCAAGAAAATTGCGGCCCGCAACCTGTGGATCTCGATCCCCAGCCTACTCTGCGGCTTCGCGGTCTGGCTCTACTGGGGGATCATTACCGTCCAGATGATCAATCTCGGCTATCCCTTCAGCCAGTCGCAGCTCTTCACCCTCTCGGCCATCGCCGGTCTGACCGGCGCCACCCTGCGAATACCGAGTTCGTTCCTGATCCGTATCGCCGGTGGGCGCAACACCATCTTTTTGACCACGGCGCTCTTGATGATCCCGGCGATTGGAACCGGGATCGCGCTGCAGAATCGCGCCACGCCGATCGAAATCTACTACCTGCTCGCCCTGCTCTCGGGGATCGGCGGCGGCAACTTCGCCTCGTCGATGTCGAACATCAGCTTCTTCTTTCCGAAGAAGGTTCAGGGCACCTCCCTCGGGCTGAATGCGGGGCTGGGCAACTTCGGCGTGACCAGCATGCAGATTCTGATCCCGCTCTCGATGACCTTCGGCCTGTTCGGCGGCAAGTCACAGACCCTGGTCAACACCAGCGGCACCTTGATCGGCAAGATCCCCGCCGGGACTGAAACTTTCATCCACAATGCCGGTTATATCTGGCTGATCCTGCTGATCCCGCTGGCGGTCGCCGGCTTCTTCGGCATGAACAACATCAAGACCGCAACGGTCACTCCCAACCTCAGCTCTACCGGCAAATCGTTCGGCATGATCGTCGGCCTGCTACTCATCGCGTTTGTCACGGCGGTGGCGGGGCTCTACCTGATGCTCCCCGCCCCGGTCGGCCTGGGTTTGCTGAGCAAGTGGATCGTGCTGCCGCTGGTGATCGCCGCTACGGTCTTCGGCATGAAGTACCTGACCAGCGGCGGTCTGCGCGAGAACCTCGACCGCCAATATAAGATTTTCAATAACAAGCACACCTGGGCGATGACCATCATCTACACCATGACCTTCGGTTCCTTCATCGGTTACTCGGCGGCCTTCGCCCTGTCGATCAAGGTCATCTTCGGTTTCTCGCATATCATGGTCGATGGTGTCATGACCCACAACACGATTAATCCCAATGGCCCGAGTGCGCTGATGTTTGCCTGGATGGGACCCTTCATCGGCGCGCTGATCCGCCCGGTCGGCGGCAAGATCGCCGACAAGCTGGGCGGAGCCATTGTCACCCAGTGGGTTTCAATCGTCATGATTGTTTCGGCGCTCGGCTGCGCCTACTTCATGAAGGCCGCCTACTCCTCCGCCACCCCGGAGACGGTCTTCGTCCCGTTTTTGATCCTGTTTATCATCCTGTTCGCCGCAACCGGTGTCGGCAACGGCTCGACCTTCCGTTCGGTGGCGATGATCTTCAACGCCGAACAGGCTGGTCCCGTGCTCGGCTGGACCTCGGCGATCGCCGCCTACGGCGCCTTCATCATCCCCAAGGTCTTCGGTGAGCAGATCAAGGCGACCACCCCCGAAAATGCCCTCTACGGCTTCGCGATTTTCTATTTCGTCTGCCTGGTGTTGAACTGGTGGTTCTACACGCGCAAAGGAGCCTACATCCAGAATCCATAAACCTCTGTCAGTACAGTTAATGCACTCGCAAAAAGGCACCTGATTAGTACGAATCTTCAGCTAGCCTAAGCCATGTTTCAGTTCGTTTTCCC
>JAAXQE010000051.1 GCA_012974425.1 Geopsychrobacter sp. | reverse complement strand
CAAAAAAAAGGGTGGCCCCTGCGGGCCACCCTTTTTTCTCTCGAATCAAGACGACTCTGCTCAACCGAGCAGCATACGCGCCTCAGCAAGCAGATTCTCGGCGGTAAAACCGAACTGCTTCATCAATTCATCAATCGGAGCGCTGGCACCATAGCTGGTCATGCCGATGATCTTGCCTTCACTGCCGACATAGCGTTCCCAGCCGAAGGTCGAACCAGCCTCGATGGAGATCCGCTTACGACAGGCAGGAGGAAGAACCTCATCCCGATAGTTCTGCTCTTGCGCCTCGAACAGCTCCCAACTCGGCAGTGAAACAACCCGGGTCCCCACGCCTTCGGTCTGCAGGGTTTCACGTACCGCCATGGCATGCTGCACCTCGGAACCGGTCGCGATCAGGACCATCTGCAGTTCACCCTCTTCAGCCGCCAGCACATAGCCGCCCTGCTGCAAGCCACTCGCCGCAGAGAATGTCGTGCGGTCAATGATCGGCAGGCCCTGACGGGTCAGAACCAGCATCGTCGGCCCCTGGCGATTGGCAATCGCCGCCTTCCAGGCTTCAACCGTCTCGTTGGCATCGCCCGGACGGATCACAGTCAGGTTCGGCATCGCCCGCAACGAGGCAAGATGTTCAACCGGCTGGTGAGTCGGACCATCTTCACCCAGCCCGATCGAATCGTGGGTCATGACATAGATCGGCGCCAGGCCCATCATTGCGGCGAGGCGGATCGGCGGACGCATATAATCGGCAAAAACAAAGAAGGTCCCGGCAAAGGGGATGATTCCGGGAGTATGCGAGAGTCCATTCATGATCGAACCCATGGCATGCTCACGGATACCATAGTGGATATTGCGGCCACTCTTGCCCGGCAGCCAGGACTCCTCACCCTTGATTTCGGTGTTGTTCGAAGGAGCCAGATCGGCTGAGCCACCCAGCAGCAATGGCATCTTCTTGGCCAGGGCCTGAATCGCGGCGCCACTGATCTGGCGGGTCGCCTTGGCGCCATCCTCCGGAGTGAATACCGGCAACTCGCTGCCCCAGCCAGCAGGAAGCTCACCATCGGCAACCGCCAGCCAGTCAGCAACGGCGGGTGTCGATTTCTTGGCAGCTAACTGCTTTTGCCAGGCTTCCTCCAGCTCGGCGCCTCTTTGCAGGGAACCGCGCATATGCTCTTCAACATCGGCGGGCACCACGAAGCACTGCTGCGGATCGCGACCATAGGCCTGTTTGGTCAAAGCGAGTTCATCACCTCCGAGGGGCGCACCATGGGCGCCAGCAGTATCCTGCTTATTTGGCGCGCCGATGCCGATATGGGTCCGCGCAATGATCAACGAGGGACGTGGATCATGCTTGGCACGCTCCATCGCGACATCGATCTCGGCCAGGTTCTCCCCTTCGACCCGCTGCACATGCCAGCCACAGGCCAGATAGCGCGCACCGACATCCTCGGTGAAGGCGAGGGAGGTATCCCCTTCGATGGTGATCTTGTTGTCGAGATAGAGGTAGTTCAACTGCCCCAGTTGCAGATGGCCAGCCAGGGAAGCGGCCTCAGCCGAAACACCCTCCATCAGGTCGCCATCACTACAGATGACCCAGGTCCGGTAATCGAACAGCTCTGCATCAACATTCTGTGCCAAGTACTGGGCACCCATCGCCATTCCGACCGCCACGGCCACACCCTGCCCCAAGGGACCGGTCGTGGTTTCAACTCCGGGGGTATGACCAAACTCTGGATGACCCGCGGTCTTGCTGCCCGCCTGACGGAAATTACGCAGATCGTCGAGGCTGAGGTCGTAGCCGGTGAGGTGCAACATGCTGTAGATCAGGGTAGAAGCATGGCCACAGGAGAGGACAAAGCGATCACGCCCGGCCCAAGCGGGATTAGCTGGATTGTGCCGCAGGTGACGATGGAAGAGCAGGTAAGCAATCGGCGCAGCTTCCATCGGCGTACCGGGGTGACCGGACTTGGCCTTCTCCACGGCATCGGCGGCTAGCAAACGGATTGTATTGATCGATTCTTTGACGACGGGGGCAGCTAATTCTTGCGGCAGCATCAAAACTCCTTTTTTGGGCAGGCTGCTTACAAACAGACTCACCACTGCAAACCTCAGAGTTTGCACAGAGGTAGAGGGGACTTAAAACGGCGGGACGGGGATTTCCTGACCCGAACAGAATTCGGCATTGAAACAGGAAAGCGGCCAAAAAACAAGGGGGAAGCGGGAGGAGAGAGCTTATTTAATTTGGCGGGAATGGGCAGATTTGGATCAATAAGAAAAAACATAAAAAAACAGGCCGGTTACGGGGGAGGCATTCCCAGAAACCGGCCTTTTCCACAAAAAACAGGAGGTGTTGCTGATGGATCTGTTATCAAGGGGCCGACTGCCACACCAACCTTCTTGATGTTTGACAGCATATGCCTTGTTGTCAGTCAAAAAAAGGTGGGTGCCCGCAAATTTTCGATCATGGACACGCGCTGAACACCTGTGTGAATACACAGCCCCGTTAGCGCTATGCGTCGAAACGATACCCGCACAGATCTCGCAGCGCGCCCAACTTCTCCTGCCTGCTCCCGCTCCAGCGCAGTAGAACCTGCTCTGCGAGGGTCTTGCCGCTACTCAGAATCGGCTCCAAAGGGTTGAGGAATGAGGACTCATCATCGACATTAAAGCCTGCAAGATATTGGCGAACCAGGCCGCGCCGCGCTTCAGCGACCAACTCACGGGCCAATTCAAGCAGAGTTGCTGAGCCAAAACGGGCGTCCAGACCCAGACGCCAGGAATCGCGATAGAGCGCAAGGCGCTCAGTCTTACCCAGATCGCTCAGCAAACTTTCAGTCTGCGCAAGAGCAGTCTCGTCATAGAAGAGCCCCTTGACCAAGGCGGCTACCGCCAGGGCCAAATCAGGCGGCAGGCTATCGGCAGTGCGCAATTCCAACTGCGGGCGCAAGCGAACCTCAGGGAAGAGGGTCGACAGATGCAGATCCCAGTCAGCCAGGCAGGCAGTCTCGTCCTTGGCTCCCTGTTCAAAAAAATCTTTAAAAGTGACCCGCCTGTCGGTCATATCGATCAGCCGCTCACCACGCTGCAGAAAGTAGAGCGGCGCAGCCAGAGCATAATCGACATAGTCATCCAGACTAGCGCCAGCCTGCATAAATTCAGGGATCAGGCCACAGCGATCCGTATCGGTCCGCGACCAGACCTCGCCCCGAACCGCGAGATAACCACTGTCGACACCATCCAGCAGTGGTGAATTGGCAAAGAGCGCATAGAAGACCGGAGCCAGCCACTGCAGCAGACGCAACTTGCGGATACAATCTGCCTCATCGAGGTAGTCGAGATTTACCTGAGTTCCTGCAGTCTGCTTCATCATGCGCTGCCCCATATCGCCGGTTTTGAGCATATAGGGACCCATGACGGCGTAACGCTTTTTCGGTAACCAGTCGATTTTATCCAGCGGGGTAAATGGCTGGATGCCAAATCCGACGATACAGAGCCCCAGCTCCGGAGCGATCGCGCTGACCTGCTCAACATAACGCTGCAGGTCACGCCGATTGCAGTGCAGATCGCAACAGAGACGGCCAGACAGCTCAAGCTGCCCGCCTGGTTCCAGGGTTACCGAGGAGCGCTTGCCCTGCAATCCAATCAGGGCCTCACCGTCATACAGCCCGTGCCAGCCAGCGCTCCCCTCAAGCCGCGCGAGGAGCGCGCGAATGCGCGCATAACTGGCGGCTTCGCCGGTCGCAGCATCGAGGACCAACTTCTCAGATTCAAGTCCGATCCCCCAGTCTTGACGTGGCCGACCACCACGCAAGCGTCCCAGCAGGTCGTCTCTTGAATTTATCGGCTGATTGGCAATCTGCTTTTCCATGCTTGTCAGTCTAGCACTTTTTGATGTTCCGCACGGCGCTCTACGGAGCCCAGGTACTCTCCAATCGACTGGGAGAGGGTTTTGAATATCTGGGTAAACTCCCCCTCATCCATCTCGAGCAGGGTTACCCGGAAGCCGCGTTCGTCGGTGCAGAATGAAGAGATCGGCACCACGCAGATTCCGGTGGATGCGAGCAGGTAGTAGACGAAGCGCTTATCCAGGCTGACGTCGGGGCCCGAAAGCAGCTCCTCGATCATGCTGCGCACCTCGGCATTTTCAATCGGCAGGGACTGCTTGGCGCTAAGCACCCCAGGCTGAAACACCACGCTCATATAGAATGCCCCGTTGGTCCGGTTCACCTTGATCCCCGGGACTTTCTTGAGCATCTGATAGGCAATATTCGAGTACTTCTCATAACGCGCCCGGCGCGATTCGAGATATGCAGGGTATTCGGAATGGCTGAGGATCAGCGGAATCGCCTTCTGCGGCAGGGTTGTCGAACAGACCTCGACCATCTTCGAATTCAGGATGCTCTGAATATATTTCTCAAACATCGGATCCTTATCGGCATTGTAGACTTCGATCCAGCCACAGCGCGATCCGGGCCAGGGGAGCTCCTTGCTGATCCCCTTCATCGCAATCGCCGGCAAGTCGCCGATCAGATCGGAGATCGGCTTGGTACTCTGACCGTTGTAGCAGAGGTTGTGATAAATCTCGTCGCAGATCAAAAAGAGATCGTACTCTCTGGCGATGTCGATAATCTCCTTGAGAATCCGCTCCGGGTAGACCGCGCCGGTCGGATTGTCGGGATTGATGATCAGGATGCCGGAGATAGTCGGATTGTATTTGACCGACAGGCGCAGGTCATCGAGATCGGGGTACCAGTTGTTGTCTGGATCGAGCCGGTAGGTGATTGGAGCCTGCCCGGCGTGGGCACCTTCCGCCGAAGAATGGGTTGAATAGGTCGGAGAGGGTCCAATCACCCGCGCCTCGCGCCGTAACAGACCGTAAACCTTCTGAATCGCATCCCCCAGGCCATTGAAGAAGATAATATCTTCTGCAGTGATCTGGGCCTTGCCGCGCGCATTGGTCATCTCTGTCAGGAACTGGCGCGTCTCAAGCAGGCCCTTGGTCGCACAATAGCCATAGGAGCAGTCCTTCATCGCCAGGTCGGCAACGATCTCCTTCATCCACAATGGAATTTTTTCGCCCTTGGCCACCGGATCGCCAATATTCTCCATATTGGTCTTCAAGCCAAAACGATTCATCTTCTCGGCAATCTCGACAATTGCCCGAATTTCATATGTCAGTTCGCCGGCACCGATATGAACGATGTTGTTGCGCATATAAACTCTCCCGTTATCCAGATACGAAAAAACCATGAACATTGTCTGTCCATGGCCTGATAAAAACTGCTCTATTGTTACTCACAACGGCTAGGCTGCAGACAGGCTCCGGCGGTCGATTGCCGCCATGGTCGCTTCTGCTGCTGCCGCTATCGGATACATCGCTAAGCTCCTGCACGTTTCAAAAAAAAAGATTCTGACTCAACTATCATAGCGCCTAGGCCAAGTCAATCGATTTTAGACGCGCATCAGCGAATCCCTCCCTCATTTTTCCAGGTAGGCCATTACCGGAAGCAGGGCCCCATGCCGTCTCTGCTCGGGTTTGCGGCATCCTCTGGAGATCGTTCATGCAGAGTCGCCTCGGCATGAACGCATTATCCCCTTTCCGGCACCGCTGAACTCTCTTACCAGTTTTCCCCCAGCAGTTCAAAATGCGTCTGCGGGTGGACACAGGCCGCACACTTGTCTGGCGCAGAGGCGCCGGTATGCAGATAACCGCAGTTGCGGCAGCGCCAGGTCACATCTGCTTCACGCTGGAAGACCCGAGTGTTTTCAATGTTGGCCAGCAGATCGTTAAATCGTTTTTCGTGTTGCTTCTCAGCCACCGAGATGGCTCTCCAGGCCGCTGCGATCTCCTGAAAACCCTCTTTTTGCGCAATCTCGGCGAAGGCGGGGTAGAGGTCGGTCCACTCCTCGTTCTCACCCATGGCGGCAGCTTTCAAATTCTCGGCCGTAGTACCGATTTTGCCGGCCGGAAAAGCAGCCGTCACCTCCAGTTCGCCCCCTTCGAGAAATTTGAAGAAACGCTTGGCGTGCTGTTGCTCCTGCTTGGCGGTCTCCTCGAAGATATCGGCAATCTGCACAAAACCCTCTTTTTTCGCCACCCCGGCTGAATAGATGTAGCGGTTACTCGCCTGACTCTCGCCGGCAAAGGATTTCAAGAGATTCTTTTCAGTTTCGGTTCCTTTGATACTACTCATTGTTCCGTCCTCTCCTTCTGGATAAAAGATCGGTCTGTCGGCATATAACCGGCAGACCAGTGATGTATTCGCTTAATCTCTATCGGCCATCCTAAAGGGGAGCGGTGATGCCGGTTACGGCAGGCAGCCACAACCCTGCAGGGACGACAGCGCTCGGTCTCTCGCTCAGCTCACCTAGCGGGACATCCTGCACCTCAGCCCCGCCTTTGCCGTAAACGGGATCGACCATCTGATCAGTTGCTGACATGTTTCAGCTTGATCTCGCGTTGCGCATCCCCAACGGTCATGACGTTCTGGTTGTCGACCACCGGTGCGCCAGCATTCGAGGTCAGTTTTTTCTTCGTAGACTCCCTCTTTTTTGGGTATCGCTCGGGGATTTTTGTTTATCCCGCCACAGGCGACCTTAATTGATAGCGCAAATATAAGCGGCTACAAGGGCAGGATAGAGTTATTTCGTATTAATTGTATGTAGGAATCTTTCTTAGTTATCGGACAGAAAAGATGCCTCACTATTCCCTTCAAAGCGGCAGATATTTACTGCAAGTCGCATAGATATCCCAGGTGCCACAAATAAGCATTGGTTCTTATTGGTTAACATGATCTGCGCCCGGTACAGAGCCAAACCCACCATGACTGGCTGCCCCCAAAA
>JAAXQE010000081.1 GCA_012974425.1 Geopsychrobacter sp. | reverse complement strand
TTATTGGTGGCGCCTTTACGGACCTGAAGCGCGACCTGTTGCTCACGCGGGGAGAGCAGTGCGAGCGGGTCTTCCGGAATGGAGGTTTGTTCGGAAGGCGGATGTCGTTCCAGGGTGCCGACCAGGCGTTGTACCAAGTCTTCGCCCAGCCAGTAGCCGCCGTTGCTGACGACCTGGCTGACCTGGCGCAAGAGGGCAGGGGCAGCAAGTGCATGACAGTATCCGGCGACACCAATCTTCAGGCAGTCCAGCGCGCCACCCGGTTCGGGAACGCAGCTGATGGCGATCAGCTTGCACGTTGGATAGGCGCTGAGCAGCTGATGGCAGGTTTGGCCCAGATCTTTGTGCACGAGAGAATCGAGGTGGAGCCAGATTATGGTGTTGGAGGTAAGCGAATGGTCGAGTTGGCAATCGCTGGCGACTATACGCCCCTGGGGGAAGGCCTCTTGCCAGCGCAGCAGCTGCCCGGCGCGGTCGGATATGCAAAGATGTGGGCGATTCATCGTTCACGCAACGCGGTAAACCTGGCACGCAGGATCGGCTTAAGCAGGTAGGCAAGCAGGGTCTTTTGGCCGGTGATGACATCAACGGTTGCGATCATGCCAGGGATGACCGGCATATCCAGGCCCATGTCCGGTTTTAGGGTGCGGACCCGGGCCAGATAGTAGGAATCACCACGTTCATCGATAATCGAATCGGCGCCGATCTGCTCGACCTCACCTTCGAGGCTGCCGTAGACGGCGTAGTCGTAGGCTGAGAAGCGGACCTGAGTTTTCTGACCGGGGCGCAGAAAGCCGATATCCTGTGGCGTGATCCTTACTTCGAGGATCAGGCTGTCGTCGAGCGGGACTATTTCCAGAATCTCTGTGCCGGGCTGAACAAAGGCGCCAAGGGTGTTGACCAGCAGGCGCTTGACGGTGCCGCGCACCGGTGAGACGACATCGGCATGTTTCACCCGGTCGGCCAGACTGAGTCTCTCTTCGGAGAGGCTGGCCAGCCTGGCCAGGGTCTCAGAGAGATCTCGCCGCACCCGGTTGTCAAAAGCCAGTTTGACTTCCTGGATTTTCCGTTTCGCTTCCTGGGATGCCGAATGGAGCCTTTCGATCTGTGCGAGGACCTGATCGCGCTCGCCGCGGGTCGCGATGACGTCACGCTCGAGGCGCAGGATTTCGATCTCGGAGACCGCACCACTGCTGACCAGGGGCCTGGTAACATCAAGCTCGCGCGTTGACAACTCAAGGCGATGGTTGAGTTGATCGCGGTTGACAAGGGCTTCGTTCGATTCTTCCTGGCGCTGGGTCAACTGCTGACGAGCAATCGCCAACTGGGCATCCAGCTCAGCTTGAGTCGAGAGATAGAGCACCTGCTCCCGTTCGGCAATTTCGGGAGTCTCGCGTAATACTTCTGGCGGGGCAACAAAGGGGCGCTCTTCGGAGAGCGCCTTGAGCCGTTCGGCCTTGGCCAGAAGGGCTAGAAATTGGGAGCGGTTTTCACGCAGGTCTGAGACAAAACGGGTCGGGTCGATCCGTACCAGGACCTGGCCTTTTTCAACAATCTCGCCCTGCTTGACCAGCAGCTCGGAGACGACGCCACCATCGATCGCCTGAATGATCTGGACCTGACGCGAGGTGATGACCCGGCCCTGACCACGGGTGACCTCTTCGAGGGTGGCAAAGGCCGACCAGATAGCCAGAATGATGATAATGATGAGCGACCAGTAGAGCAGGGCGCGAGCCCGTAAGGGCTCCTGTTCGTGACGCGCCAGGTCGGCATCGATTTGCCAGTTGCCCGACTGCTCGGTGCTGAACGGGATCAGTTTGCGTAGAATTCTTTCGAGCAGGCTCATGCGTTGGCCTTGCCGATGCGGCCCTGGCGCAAGGCTTCAATCACCTGTTCCTTGGGTCCATCGGCGACGATCTTGCCGCTGTCCATGACAATAATCCGCTCAACCAGTTCGAGCAGGGAGGTGCGATGGCTGATCAGGATCATGGTTTTGCCCTGAGAAAACTTGCGCAGTTCGTTTTTGACATGGCCTTCGCTGCTGTGGTCCATGGCGCCGGTCGGTTCATCCATGAGCAGGATCGAGGGATTCTTGAT
>JAAXQE010000078.1 GCA_012974425.1 Geopsychrobacter sp. | reverse complement strand
AAGCCGAAGCCGAAGCCGAAGCCGAAGCCGAAGCCGAAGCCGAAGCCGAAGCCGAGCCGGCAAATCTGCTCGAACGTTTTCGCTCCGGGGTTGCCAAGACCCGCTCGGCACTGGTCGGTCGGGTTGATGCCCTGTTGAGTGTTGGACGCAAGATAGATGAGGATCTCTTTGAGGAACTTGAAGAGATCCTCATAACCGCTGATCTCGGCATGCAAACCACCCAGGCGCTGATGACTGCTCTTGAAAAACGGAGCAGGGATGAGGGGCTCAAGGATGCGTCACAGTTACGTTCGGCCTTGATGTTGGAGATGGCCGAACTGCTGGTTGACGCAGAACCCTTTGCCGCCAAGCGTGAAGATGGGCCCTGTGTCTTGATGGTCATTGGCGTCAATGGTGTTGGGAAAACCACGACGATCGGCAAGTTGGCCCGGCAATTTACTCAGCAGGGGCTCAGGGTGGTGCTGGGGGCTGGAGATACTTTCCGCGCAGCGGCGGCCGAGCAGTTGGCTGTCTGGGGTGAGCGCGCCGGAGTCGATGTGGTACGCCACGCTGAGGGTGCTGATCCGGGTGCCGTTGCTTTCGACTCTGCGCGTGCCGCGGTGGCGCGTAAGGCAGACATCCTGATTCTCGATACTGCCGGTCGTTTGCACACCAAGGTCAACCTGATGGAAGAGTTGAAAAAGGTGCGGCGTGTGCTGGAGAGAGAAATCCCCGGTGCGCCACATCAGACCTTGTTGGTGCTTGACGCGACAACCGGGCAAAATGCCCTGATCCAGGCGCGGCAGTTCCACGAAGCAGTCGGGATTGACGGGATTGCACTGACCAAACTTGATGGTACGGCCAAGGGAGGAATTGTGGTCGCTATCGCTTGTGAACTCGGGTTGCCAGTTCGCTATATCGGGGTTGGTGAGGGGGTCGATGATCTCCAGGAGTTCAATTCGCAGGAATTTGTGACTGCTCTGTTTGAAAACTGACTGATAATCTTGACTTTTCCGGGACGAGCGCCTAAGTTTCGAAAAAGTTTAGCACACAGGTGTTTCCAACTATGGGCCAGCTCGAAAATGCAGTAGAACGTCTTTTGCAGCGTAATGCTCAGTTGGAGGATCATTGTGCACGTCTGATTGCCGAACAGAAAGACTGGCGGCAACAGCGAGCTGAGATTCTGGCCGAAGTCGAACAGTTGCTGACCGATCTCAGGTTGTTGCGGGAGCAGCAGGAATGAGTAGCGCGACTATTAAGGTCCATCTGCTGGGCCGTGAATATTCGCTGTGTTGCCAGGGCAACCCTGATCTGGTCCAGGCAGCTGCGGTGTTGGTCGAGGAAAAACTATCCGGTTTGCCTACGTCCGCATCGGTTGATACGCGTGATCGTTATATGCTGGTCATGCTTAATCTTGCCGGTGAATATTTGCGGGAAAAGCTTAAGAATCAAGTGCTAGAAGTAGAACAGCAATCGCAGCGAGATAGTAGGTCGGTGAGAGATGCACAGGCGGAAGAAAGTGAAGCTGAGCTGATCGAGCGGATCGAAGGCGCGCTTAAACGATGAGAAATAACCCTGGAAGCGCTTCAGGGCGGGAAATAGATTCTGTCATTGTAAGTATGTACGGCTGAACAAACTCAGATCGCCTGTTTTATCGGCGGTTTTACTGGGGACTCTTTTTGTGTCGGTGTGTCCCCGCAGATTTACTGATCTGGATATGCTCACAGTAGCCTGGACCCCTCTTTTTTTCTACCGCATGTAGGCTTATGTATTGGTTTGAAAATGAGGGAAATCTGAATAGTCTGATGTTTGTTGAGGCTGATGCCTCCCCTGCCTGATCTGCTTCTTTCCTGCCCTGGAGATATTCGGAGTTTGAATGTCTCTGCCTTTGACCAAACGCTCTATCAGGAAGGCCCACTTGCGGCAACGTGAACTGCTCAGCTGCGCCGAAGTCCAGACCCGAAGTGCTGCTGCTCAGTCACAACTACTTGCTTTGCCTGCTTTTCAGCAAGCCAAGACGTTGGCCTTCTACAGCCCGATCCGCAATGAAGTTGAAACCGATGGCCTGTTGACGGCTGCCTTGGCTGCAGGAAGGCAGGTTTGCTATCCACGTGTTTCGGCCGATGACCTACATTTTTTTCAGGTACGCTCAACACTGGATCTGCAGGTTGGTGCTTTTGGAATCGGTGAACCCGGTCGGCAAGTGGCCGAGATAGATCCGGCTCAGATCGATCTGCTTTTAGTGCCGGGGGTCGCTTTCGATCGCTATGGACATCGCTTAGGTTACGGTCGCGGGTATTTCGATCGTCTGTTGACGGGGAGCTGTTTTACCGGATTGAGTGTCGGGTTCGCTTACGATTTTCAAGTACAAGATATGTTGCCGACAGAAGGGCATGATCAGAAACTTGGTCTGCTAGTCACTGATAAAGAAATTTTCTCCCCGTTGTAAATTAAATGACGGGTTAACCATAAACTCTGCTGGGAGGTATCTGCTGTGGAGATGGAACTTCTGATTGTTGTAATGGTCCTTGCTGCTTTGGCGGCTGGGGTTTTTATTGGCATGATTCTGCGACGCAAGTTGTCTGAGTCGAAGCTGGCTAATGCTAATGCTGCTGCGGATCAACTCGCGGCTGAAGCCCGAAAAGAGGCTGATTCGATTGTCAAAGAGGCGACGATTCAGGCTAAAGATCTTGTGCTGCAGGCTAAAACCGATTGGGAGGCCGAAGCGCGTGAATTGCGCAAGGAGATTCAATCCCAAGAGAATCGTCTGCAGCAGAAAGAAGAGAGCCTTGAACGCAAGGCTGGCGTTCAGGAGCTTAGGCTTGCTGAGCTTGACAAAAAAGAGCATCAGCTGCAGTCCCTGGAGGGGCAGCTGAATAAGCGTGAGAGCGAAACTTCCCAGGTGATCGCTGCGCAACGCGAAAAGCTGGAGGAGATCTCCGGCATGAGTGGAGAGCAGGCCAAGCAGCAACTGATTGAGGCGATGCAGAGCGAGGCCAAGCATGACGCCGCACGCAGTATCAAGCAGATCGAGGATGAAGCGCGGGAGGTGGCAGACAAGAAAGCCAAGATGATCATGTCCGTGGCGATTCAACGTTATGCTGGTGATTATGTCGCCGAGAAGACCGTCAGCGTTGTACCTTTACCGAATGACGAGATGAAGGGGCGCATCATCGGTCGCGAGGGAAGAAATATTCGGGCAATCGAGGCTGCTACCGGTATCGATCTGATTATCGATGATACCCCGGAAGCGGTTGTCATCTCCGGTTTTAACCCGGTGCGACGTGAAGTCGCACGTATTTCACTTGAAAGATTGATTGCCGATGGTCGAATTCATCCAGCCCGGATTGAAGAACTGGTCGAAAAGGCTCAGGGCGAAGTTGATGAGACAATTCGTGAAGCTGGAGAGCAGGCAACCTTCGACGTCGGCGTGCATGGCATTCACCCTGAGATCATAAAGTTACTTGGGATGCTCAAGTTCCGGACCTCTTACGGACAAAATGTGTTGCAGCACTCCATCGAGGTTGCGTTTTTGTGCGGCATGATGGCCGCTGAGCTGGGTGTGAATGTCAAGCAAGCCAAGCGTGCCGGGCTCTTGCATGATATTGGCAAGGCTGTCAGCCACGAACTGGAAGGTTCCCATGCGGTCAATGGTGGTGAACTGGCGCGCAAGTATGGGGAGGCTGCCGAGATTGTTCATGCGATCTCGGCCCACCACGAAGACGAAAAGCCGGACACCATCCTGGCGATTCTGACCCAGGCCGCCGATGCCCTCTCCGGGGCACGGCCGGGCGCGCGTCGCGAAACCTTGGAGACCTACGTCAAGCGCTTGCGGGATCTGGAGGGGATCGGTACCTCTTTCAGCGGGGTTACCGGTTGCTTTGCGATTCAGGCTGGTCGCGAAATCCGCGTCATGGTTGCCAGTGATCAGATCTCTGATGCCAAGTCGCACGTCCTGGCCAAAGAGATCGCCCGTAAGATTGAGACTGAGATGACCTATCCCGGTCAGATCCGCGTCAATGTTATCCGCGAGACCCGTGCAGTCGATTATGCCAAGTAAGCTGGTTCGGAAAAGGGCGAAAACTTGAAACTTCTTTTTGTGGGTGACGTCGTAGGTAAGGCCGGGCGGCAAATACTCAAGCAAAAACTCCCCTCGTTGATCGACCGTCACATGGTCGATCTGGTGGTGGTAAATGCCGAGAATGCAGCGGCTGGTTATGGACTGACCCTGTCGGTGATGGATGAACTCTACCAGGCTGGCGCCCAGGTGCTGACTTCGGGAAATCATATTTGGGACAAGAAGGAGATTCTAGACGCTCTCGACCGCGATGAACGGTTACTGCGCCCGCATAACTATCCCAAGGGACTACCCGGTTGCGGTTATGGTCTCTATGAGACAGCGGCAGGGCTGCCGGTTGCCGTGGTCAACCTCGAGGGACGGGTCTTTATGAAAAACCTCGATTGCCCATTTAAGGCGGCCGATCAGATCCTGGAGGAAATTTCCGGGCGGGCCAAGATGATATTTGTCGATTTTCATGCCGAGGCGACCAGTGAGAAGCAGGCTCTTGGCCATTATCTCGATGGACGTGTCTCTGCCGTGATAGGCACTCACACGCATGTTCAGACCGCGGACGAAAAGATTCTAGCCGGCGGTACCGGCTACTTGACCGATGCCGGGATGACCGGTGCCCAGGATGCAGTGATTGGTAACCAGAAGGAGCCTGCCCTGCAGCGTTTCTTGACTCAATTGCCGGTGCGTCTTGAAGTCGCCAAGAAGGATCCTCTTCTGTGTGCGGCTTTGGTAACCATAGATGAAGAGACTGGTCGTTGCACGGCCATTGAGCGGGTGCAGGAGCGTCCGTAAGCTACGGTTGATCATTGAGTTGGATAATTGAGATGGCTGTTTGGTTGCGGATGAAACCCGGGTAAAGTAGATAGTCTGAACACATTGAACAGAGAAGAATTCAAAATGAACTTTGTCGAAGAATTGACCTGGCGTGGCATGATCCACGACATCATGCCCGGGACAGAAGAGCAGCTTCAAAAAGAGATGACGTCGGCCTATGTCGGGATCGACCCGACTGCTGATTCACTGCATATCGGCCACCTGGTCAGCGTGATGATGCTCAAACACTTCCAGATCGCTGGCCATAAACCGATAGCGCTCGTTGGTGGGGCGACCGGAATGATTGGCGATCCGTCGGGGAAGTCGGCAGAGCGTAATCTGCTCGATGAGCAGACTCTCAGCCATAACCAGGCATGTCTGAGAAGGCAGTTGACGAAGTTTCTCGATTTTGAGTCGGATGCCGCCAATGCTGCCGAGCTGGTCAATAATTACGACTGGATGAAAAACTTCAGTTTTCTGGAGTTTATCCGCGACATCGGCAAGCATATTACGGTCAACTACATGATGGCCAAGGACAACGTCAAAAAACGTCTCGGAGAAGAATCCAGGGCTGGGTTGTCCTTCACTGAGTTTACTTATCAACTGGTTCAGGGAACCGATTTTTTGCATCTGTACCGTGAAAAGAACTGCAAGTTGCAGATGGGCGGGTCCGACCAATGGGGGAACATCACGACAGGGACGGAGCTCATCCGCCGCAAGGAAGGCGGTGAAGCCTTTGCGCTGACCTGTCCGCTCATCACCAAGGCGGATGGCGGTAAGTTCGGAAAAACTGAAAGCGGCAACGTTTGGCTCGATCCGAAACTGACTACAGCGTACAAGTTCTACCAGTTCTGGCTTAATGTCTCTGACGCCGATGCCGAGAGGTATATTAAAATCTTCACGCTCTTAAGCAGGGAGGATGTGGCAGCGCTGGTTGAAGAGCAGGAAGCTGCACCGCACCTGCGACCGTTGCAGAAACGTCTGGCAAAAGAGGTAACCTGCATGGTCCATGACGAGGGCGAATACAATAAGGCTGTAGCTGCCTCACAGATTCTGTTTGGCAAAGCCACGACCGAAAGCCTGTCAGAACTGGACAGGGAGACCTTCCTCTCGGTGTTTGAGGGAGTGCCGACCTACGAAGTCGACCGTGCCAAGCTCGATGCTGGCGTGCCGGTTGTGGAGCTGCTCGCCACTGAAACAGACGCTTTCCCGTCTAGAGGTGAGCTGCGACGTACCATGAAAGGCAACGGACTGAGCCTGAATAAGGCCAAGCTGACCGATCAGGAATACCTGGTGACCGGGTCGGATCTGATCAATGGCTCATACATACTGATACAGAAGGGCAAGAAGAATTACTATATTATCGAGGCAGTGTGATTACGTTTGGGGCATTTCATGTCACCGACTCATCATTTCTGTGAAATGAATTATTTTGCAAAAGAAGCGCCTTGAGACCGATGGTTTCAGGGCGCTTTGCTTTACGGACCCATCTCCTAGGCCAAGGCGATGGTTTTTTGTGTGTGTGGCATGCGTCTATGGTGAGGCTGATGCCGAAAGAGTGGCCGAGGCTGGGCTGGTCAAGTCGAACGGCGAGGGTTGTCGCTTGATCAGGCGGGGTGGGGTTAAGGTCAATGGCGAGAAGAGCGCCGATGCCAACTTCGAAGTTACGGTCTTGTGAATTAGTTGTGCCAGCTGGAAAGCGCCGTTTTACGCGAATTCGCCCAGGCTGAATTCAAGACATTTAGCAAAAAAGCAAAATCGTCAAAATTCTTCTTGACGGTCTGGATGTGATTGGTTATAACTGCGCTCCGTTGTCACGCAAGACACCTTTTAGGGGTTGCAGACAATACGCTCTTTGGTCCTGGAAGGGACGACAATTTTTTCGCAAACTGAAGCACAGGCCAACGTTGGAATCGAAAGATTTTGACAGCGAAAAAAAGATAAAAAAGAGTTTGACTTAGCGGGGTCGTTTAGCATAAACTCCTTGCT
>JAAXQE010000141.1 GCA_012974425.1 Geopsychrobacter sp. | reverse complement strand
CAGCTGGTGGTACAACGTAGCTGGCGCGGCAAGTAACCAGCAAGATGCGAAGTTTTATAGGATACAGAGTGCTAGAGGCAGACAATTTTTTTGAGCTGCAAAAAGAAGTCAGTCCCTTAGTCGGTTTGCTTTCCGTTCTCAAATGCGCTTCAAGTATAGCTATGTTGAGAACGGGGGCGTTGTGTGGGCTTTAATCCCTAGATCCTGTTTGACGAACGCTCTCTGGATAAAATACCTCTGGCCGAAAGCGAGAACACCTTCCTGTATGGCGCGAGCTCCAATGCCGGTGATTAATGCTCACCTTCAGACTGGCAAATAACTGAGAGCTGTGAACCCCTTGTTTTGCGTAGGCGATTCTGCTAAAAAGGTCAATTCGAATCAGGATTAAAAACAGGAGTTAAAAACATGGGATTGATGACCGGTAAGCGCGGTATTATTTTTGGCCTTGCTAATGACAAAAGCATCGCCTGGGGGATCGCCCAGCAACTGCGTGGAGCAGGCGCTGAATTGGCCTTTACCTATCTAAACGAAGCGCTGGAAAAAAGAGTTCGTCCACTGGCCGAGAGCCTGGATTCAAATATTATCCTCCCCTGCGATGTGCAGGATGAGGAACAGATGGTCGCGGTTTTTGACACTCTCAAACAACAGTGGGGGCAGATCGATTTCGTCGTGCACGCCGTGGCCTTTGCCAACCGCGAAGATCTGAAGAAACCGTTCAGTGAGACCCGTCTAGACGGTTTCCAGCTGGCCCTCGATGTCAGTGCCTACTCCCTGATTTCCATGACCCGCTGTGCGCTGCCGGTGCTCAAGGAAGGCGGCAGCATCGTTACCATGACCTACCTGGGTGCGGTCCGTTCGGTTCCGCAATACAATGTCATGGGCGTAGCCAAGGCGGCTCTGGAAGCCTCGGTGCGCTATCTCGCTGCCGAATTGGGCGAAAAGGGCATCCGCGTCAATGCCGTTTCGGCTGGCCCGATCAAGACCCTGGCAGCTTCAGGGATCTCCAACTTCAAGGAGAAGCTGCGGGTTGCCGAGGAGCGTGCTCCTCTGGGACGGCTGGTTTCCCAGAATGAAGTTGGTAAGGCGACCCTCTATCTGGTCTCCGACCTGGCGTCCGGTGTGACCGGTGAGATCCACTATGTGGATGGTGGTTTCAGTACCGCTGCCGGCTGATCAACATCCAGTTTTCCGATAGCTTTCATACCGGCCCCGTAAGGGGCCTGTATAGTTAGTAGGCAATAATGATCCAGGGAAAAATCAGCGGCCTGAAGCCGAGCGATCTTAAGGCACTCGAACGGATCTATCGCCGGCGGATGCCGACCGACAGTCTGATCAGTGGTGAGCTGGCGCGTTACTTGACCGAGCAGTCGGCCCAGATCGGTCGTCAACTCGGTCTGATTATCAATCGGGCCGGAGAAGTCCTGCATGTCATTGTCGGGGATGATCGTGAAATCCTGATCCCCGATCTTTCCGGTTATGCCCTCGGGCGCAGTGGGCTGCGGGGCCTGCGCTGTATCCATACCCACCTCAAGCAAGAACCCCTCTCGCGCGATGACCTGACCGACCTCGAGCTGCTACGCCTCGATGCCATGGTGGCGATCGGCGTCGGCGATAATGGCCTGCCGGGGCGCATCGAATACGCACACCTGCTGCCGACCCGTGATAAGGCCCAGATTGAGCGGGTTGTGGTGGATGATTTTTATCGCCTCGAACTCGACTTTACGACCTTTATTCAGGCCCTCGATGCCGAGATGGAGCGGCTGTCGGGTGAAACGGTCGACCTGGAAGATGGTCGCGAGCGCGCCCTGTTGATCTGTGTCGGACATAGCTCAAGACGCGAGATGGAGGATTCGCTGGCTGAACTGAAAGAGCTGGCCAGAACCGCCAACCTGCAGGTGGTCGATCAGATCATGCAGCGTCCGCGCAAGATGCATCCGCGCTACCTGGTCGGTGAAGGGAAGCTGCGTGAGATCGTCATCAACGCCCTGCAGCAACGGGTGACTCTGCTGATATTTGACCGGGACCTGACCCCCAATCAGGTGCGTGCCATCAGTGAGGTGACCGAGGTCAAGGTCATCGACCGCACCCAGTTGATTCTCGACATCTTTGCCCGGCGTGCTCAATCACGGGACGGCAAGGTCCAGGTCGAACTGGCGCAGCTTAAATATCTGTTGCCGCGGCTCTCGGGTAAGGGGACGGCGATGTCGCGTCTGATGGGTGGGATCGGCGGACGTGGCCCCGGTGAAACCAAGCTTGAAACAGATCGGCGCCGCACCCGCGACCGGATTCATCGCCTCGAGAAGGAGTTGGAAGCCCTCGGCCGCGGCCGTCAGCAACGTCGCCAGAAGCGGATACGTGCAGGTATTCCGATTATTTCGATTGTTGGCTATACCAACGCCGGAAAATCGACCCTGCTGAACGCCCTGACCCAGAGTGAGGTGCTGACCGAGGATCTGCTCTTTGCCACCTTAGATACTGCGACGCGCCGCCTGCGTTTTCCCCTCGATCGCGAGGTGATCATCACCGATACGGTCGGTTTTATTCGGGATCTGCCCCCTAGCCTGGTCGGCGCCTTCCGGGCGACCCTGGAAGAGTTGGAGGATGCTGATCTGCTGTTGCATCTGGTCGATCTGTCCAATCCCCGTTTTGCCGAACAGATCGCTGCGGTTGACAAGATTCTCGCGAGCCTTGATCTTGGCCAGCGGCAACTGTTGCTGGTGTTCAATAAGGTCGATCAACTCGATAGGCTCGAGGTGGCAGCCCTCTGTCGCCGCTATGAGGCGATTGCGGTCAGCGCTCTCGAGCGCAAGTCTTTTGCGCCTCTGTTGCAAGAGATGCAGCGCTGTTGCTGGCCAGCTGAAGACCCGCTGCTGCCTTGACATCTGGCCTATGTTTCCGCTAGTCTGGCGCCGGCGTTTCCGCTAGAAACTTTCGCATTTATAGGGACTTCATGAGGCTCTCCTGTTTAAAATCTATTGCTTTGCGTACACCTTTATTACGTCTGGTCTGGAGTTTGCTGCTACTCTTGATTCTTGTGGGTTGTCTGCCCGCAGCACCGCTTTCGCTCCAACCCATCACGGCCGCACCCCAACCGTCTCCGCCCATAGAAAAACCTGCTCCGCTGAAACCTATCCCCGAATACGATCCACTCTTAACCTCGGCGCTCCAGGCGGGCCTGCTGGCAAGCGTACCGCCATCGGTTGAGGACTTTATTGACCACCGTCCCCCACTCCAGTACACCGGGGATATCCCAATCGAGCAGAACCCGCGAGTCGCTAGGTTGGTTGCTCATTATACCGGTCCCGCGCGCATTATGTTTAGTCGCTGGTTGGCCCGCGCAGGCACGCATATCCCGCGTATTCAGAGGGTCTTTGCCAGCGAGGGCATCCCGCTGGATCTGGCGTATGTGGCGATGATTGAATCCGGCTTCAATGAAAAAGCATACAGCTGGGCCCATGCCGCTGGGCCCTGGCAGTTTATTGAGAGTACCGGCCGGAGTTACGGATTGGATAATAACTGGTGGGTCGACGAGCGGCGCGACATCGAAAAGTCGACCCTCGCCGCCGCACAATTTTTGAAATACCTGCATAAGCGTTTCGATGGCAACTGGTATCTGGCGATTGCGGCTTACAACGCGGGTGGTGGCAAGGTCCGTAAGGCGATCCGCGCAGCAGACAGCCGTGATTTCTGGGATCTGGCCGCAGGGGACGTATTGGCGGCCGAAACCAAGAACTATGTGCCCAAGCTGCTGGCCGCATTGTCGGTTGTGCGTGACCTCGAAGCGCTGGGGTTTGCCGAGCTCGATTTTGAGCATCAGCCTAAATACGAATTGATTACCCTGCCAACGAGCACCGATCTGGAAGTGATCGCCGATCTGAGCGGGAGTGATTATGTTGAGCTGAAGGCGTTGAACCCTGAGCTGAAGCGCTGGTGCACTCCGCCGGGAGTCAAAAACTACCAGTTGCGTATTCCGAGCGGTCGAGCCGAGCTCTTCCGTACGGCCTATGCCGAGCTGCCCGAAGCTCAGCGTGCGCGTTATCACCGCCACAAGATCGCCTCAGGTGATAACCTGCGTACGCTTGCCAGAAAATATCGGATCCAGGTCGAGGATATTGTCAGTCTCAATAATATCAAGGACCCGCGCGCACTGCGCATCGGCACGAATCTGATTCTGCCCTTGCGCGAGGGCTTTACCACGCTACCGATCGATGAGATGGCTGACGATTATCTGCGCAGTCGGCGCAAAATCTATACCGTGCGGGATGGCGATAGCCTCTGGAAAATATCGCAGCGCTTCAGTGTCAGTGAAAAAGAGTTGCGGGTCTGGAACCGCCTTGGCTGGAGCAATCTCTTGCGCCCCGGTCAGGTGTTGGCCGTGTCCAAGCGCGGACAAAACAAGAGTGCTGTGCGGAAACAGGCAAAGGCCACCGGGCCAGCCGAAAAATTGGTTTATCGGGTGCGGTCGGGGGATACCCTCTGGGGGATCGGTCGTAAATACGATGTCGCAACCAATCAGATCCGCCGTTGGAACGACCTGACCCAGAATCATATCCTGCAGCCAGGTCAAAAGTTGACCCTTCACGTTCCGTCCACTCGTCGTAGTTAATGGAGAGTTCGCTTCCGGTCAAGGCTCTGGCTCTCTCTCGCTTAGCAGACATCTCCGCGCTCTCCAGCTATTCCCGACTCTATTTTGGCGCAGAATTCTGTAGTTGGGCGATGCCCTCGCAGCCTGAGATTCTTAAGGCACGGCAACTGGCCCGACAGGCCGGGATGACGTTTACCCTGATGACTCCGGTGATGCGCGAGGAGACCATCGCTGAGCTGAGCGATCTTTTCCACGTGCTGGCTGCTGACTGGCAGGCGGAGGATGAACTACTGATCTCCGATCTTGGCGCCCTTGAGCCCGCAACACAGGGCCTGCCTCAGGCCAAAATCATTCTTGGGCGTGTGCTCTCGGGTCAAAAGCGTGGTCCACGCATAACCGATTTGAGCCTTTCTGCCGAGGCGCAAGAATATTTCAGGCAGGGGAGTTGGTATGCACATGAGGCGCAGCGGCTTTTGACTGAGATCGGGGTTGAACGGATAGAACTGGATAACCTGCTGCAGGGGATTGCTCCCTTGCCTGGCGGAATCCGGGGCTCATTGCATTATCCCTGGCTGATGGTGACCAGCAGTCGCAACTGCCCTTATCACAAGTATAAGACAGGTCGGCGCTGTTCCGTAGCTTGCGGCGAAGGCTTTTCCTTGACGACAGATCAGACCCCGCATCCGCTTCTGCAGGCCGGGAATAGCCAGTTTATTGAAAATAGCGTACTTCCTGATGATTTTGCCGCTCTGGGTATAGATCGTCTCGTCGAACATCTTCATCTGCCGCGCTAGGAGCCGGTCCTGAATTGTCGGGCAGGCTCCTCGTCTCATCGCCGGTTTGCTTTGACTTTTAGTCTCCGGATTGTTAAGGTTTCGCACCTTGAAATGGCCCGACGTACGGGCTTTTTTGTATCAGACCAACAAAGGAACGTTTTGCTATGTATAACCTGCTGATTTCATTACTCTGTTCTACTGCCGTTATGATTGCGCTGATCGAGCTTGCCGGTCAGGAGCCGTGGGTCGCCGGTGTTGCGTCGATGCTGGTATTTGCCGTGGTTTATATTCTGATGATGCGCACGATCATGAAAAAATTTGGTGCATTGATGGAAGAGGCCCAGCGCGATGTTCAGGCCAATCGGTCCGATCGCGCCGTGCAGGTTATGAAGAGTGCTTTTAAATACTCACCCTGGCAACTCTACATCAAGCAGCAGGTCAATGCCCAGATCGGAAGTATCCTCTATCTCAAACGGGAATTTAACGAAGCACTCCCCTATCTGGAAAAAGCATTTGTCCGCCACTGGGTTGCTATGGCGATGCTTGCAATCACCTATATGAAAAAGAGTAAGCCGCAGAAGATGGCTGAGACCTTTGAAAAAGCGACCTCTGCCGCCAAGAAGGAACCTCTGATCTGGGCACTTTACGCCTTCTGTCTCGACAAGTCGGGTGAACGTTCCAAGGCAATCGGTGTCCTTGAAAAAGGCCTGAAGAAGAACTCTGGCAATGAAGAATTACTCGAAAACCTTGCACTGTTACAATCTGGCAAGAAAATGAAGATGAAGGGGTTCGGCGACATGTGGTACCAGTTTCATCTGGAGAAGCCGGGCGCCATTATCAAAAAGCAGACCAAGGCGATGACCGGCCGGCGCAAAATGGTCGTGCGCTGAGTTTTGCAGATATGAGTAAGAAAAAGCGTTCTGAAAAGAGTGCTCCCGATAGTTACAACAACAACCCCTTCAAACAGCTGAAGGGGTTTGCTGTTTCTGAGTCGGAAGAAGTTGCACCCCCGCTGGCGGTTGCCGAAGAACTCCCCGCAGTGGAACCAGAGCGTTCCTTCACTGACGAGATGGACTTTCTCGGAGTCGATCCGCTGGCCGATAGGGATGCGCTAGACAGAGAGGTCCCCGTTGGCACAACTGGGTTGTCTGAAGAGTTTCCGCAGGGAGTGCAGACAGACGAAGAGCTCTTTCTCGGCGCCTTGGGGCAGCTTGACACGCGTTTCAGTGATCAGCTCCCGCAGGAGACGAAGCTCGCGGCCCCGCGTCGTTTAAAACAGCTTAAGCAGGGACGTCTGACTCCCGCTGCGAGCCTCGATCTGCATGGTCTGCAACGCCAACAGGTGTCGGAAAAGATCAGCCACTTTTTACAGGACGCCGCCTATCAAGGCTGGCAAACCCTACTGATCGTCACCGGGCGCGGTTTACATTCGAGCGACGGTGAGCCGGTCTTGCGTAACGAAGCGGAAAGATTCCTCGCGGCTGAAGGGAAAACCCTGGTTGCCGAATGGGGGAGGGCGCCTCGCCAGTATGGCGGTGAGGGAGCGCTGGTCGTCTTTTTGAAGAAAACAACAGCGGAGAATAAGTGATGGCGATTGAATATACCGTAAATAAGGCCTCTGCCGGCATGCAGGCTTGTGACTTTCTGCAGCGTGAAATATCGGTAGCCCCGGCGGCATACCTGGCCCAACTCTTCAAAAAGGGGAAGGTCATGCGCGCCGAACTTCCGTTACAGAGAGATGCGCTGCTCAATGCAGGTGACGTTCTCAGCCTGCCCGATAGCGCACGTCTAAGCGAGTTGATCGGCCTCTCGCAACAGCAACCGGCGCCACCGGTGATCCTTTATGAAAACAACATGCTGCTGATTGCCGATAAACCCGCGGGTCTGGCTGTGCATTCCTCGGTTGGGCATGAAACGACCAACCTGACCGCCTTGCTCCAGCAACAGATCGATAAGACCGATAAGAAATACCGGATTTCACCGGTTCAACGCCTCGACCTGGAAACTTCAGGGGCCTGCCTGTTCGGTAAGGGACGCAAGGCACTCGGTGAGCTGGGTAAGCTGTTGATGGAACGCGAGTTGAAAAAGACCTATCTCGCCTTGGTCACCGGGGAGTACAGGGGCCCCGCAGAATTGGTCTCGGATGTTCATGCCAAAGGCAAAGTTAAAGAAGCCGGGTGCATGGTCAAGACAATCGCGACAACGGGCACAGCCAGCTTGCTGCAGATCGAACTGATCAGCGGCCGTCAGCACCAGATCCGTCAGCAATTGTCCCAGCAGGGCTGTCCATTGTTTGGCGATCGCCGTTACCACGGCCCCTGTCCCCCAGAGCTCCCCCGGGTCTTTCTGCACAGCCACAAACTCTTCTTTCACAGCCCCTTTGGCGGTGACCCGATCAATGTTAGCTCACCGCTGCCCGAGGAGTTGAGTGCTTATCTTCAGCTGATTGGTCTCAAATTGCCCAAGTGATGATTGGACTGATTGCAGCATAAGGAAAAGGCCAGTAGCTTTTAAAAGCTACTGGCCTTTTCCTTATCTTTTTATTCGAAAGCGGGGTTAGTCTTCGGTCTTTTTCACCGCTGGCTTGCGGGTGCGGCGTTTCGGTTTCTCTTGTGTCGGAACCGTTTCGGCGGTGGCGGCTTCAGGTTTATTGACCACCTTTTCGCTCGCCGCTTCTGTCGTTTTTTTCGCGGCAGGTCTGCGTGCCCGCCGTTTTGGTTTCTCTTCGGCTGAAGCGTTCTCAGCTGTGGTGGCTTCAGCCGTGGCGACGACAGTTTCGCTGGCCACTACAGCGGTTTTTTTCGCAGCAGGTCTAGGTGTACGGCGTTTCGGTTTTTCTTCCACCGGAGAGCTCTCCGTGGTGCTGACCTCAGAAGCGGCGACGACAGTTTCGCTGGCCACTTCAATGATCTTTTTCGTGGAGGGTCTAGGTGTACGGCGTTTCGGTTTCTCTTCGACCGGAGCGTTCTCAGCGGTGCTGAGTTCAGGTGCGGCGAAAATAGTATCACTGGCCATTTCAGCGGTCTTTTTTGCAGCGGGTCTAGCTGTGCGGCGCTTCGGCTTTTCTTCGACCGGAGTGCTCTCTGTAGCGGTGATCTCAGGCGTAGCGGCGACAGCTTCGCTGGTCGCTTCTGTGGTCTTTTTTGCAGCGGGTCTGCGCGCACGGCGTTTCGGCTTCTCATCGGCCGGAGCACTCTCTGTGGTGGTCTCTTCCGGAGTGGCGATAACTGATTCGCTTACTGCTTCAGAGGATTTTTTCACGGCAGGCCTGCGTGTGCGCCGTTGCGGTTTCTCTTCGACAACTGCTGCGGTTTCTGATGTCGTTTCAGAGGTCACTTCGCTTGCAGGTTCTTCGACCTTTTTAGGCGCAGGCTTACGTGAGCGTCGTGCCGGTTTCGCCTGGCTTACGTCTGTATTCTCAGCAACTTCTTCAACTGCTGGCGTATCAGCGGTAGGCTCTTCGGCTGGCTTGTCCAGCGTACCATCCTCTTGGCCCTCGGTGTGTGCACCCTCGGTTTTGCGGCCGCTGCGCCGCCGCCGCCGCCGCCGACGTTTGCCGGATGGGCTTTCTGTCGCCTCATCGGCGGGAGTTTCCGTAGCCTCATCCTCGGCAGACTCGGCAGGCTTCTCTTCTACGGGGGCATTGGCCGCCGCCAGGGCTTGTTCGAGGCCTTCGGCGTGTGAAACCGGAGTTTGCTCGTCGCTTTCCACCTGAGGCTTTTCGCGCTTGATCAGTTCGAGTTCAATCTGTTCTGGGATAGCATCGAGACTGCCATAGATCTGGATCTTTAGGTCGAAACGTTTCTCGAGGTCGTAGAGGGTCTGGCGGTGCTCATTCAGCAGGTAGTTGGCCACGTCGAGCGGGACTCGCGCCTCGATTGTGCCGATCTGCCCCTTGGAGACCGAGGCATGCAGTTGACGGAGCAGGGCAACGGCCTGTGCTTCGGGAGATTTGATGCGTCCCTTGCCGTGGCAGTGTGGGCAATCAAGGTAGGCACCGACCGAGAGGGTGGGGCGGATGCGTTGCCGGGAGAGTTCGAGAAGTCCGAACTGGCTGATCCGGCCAACGGTGAT
Source organism: Geopsychrobacter sp. (assembly GCA_012974425.1). GTDB lineage: Bacteria > Desulfobacterota > Desulfuromonadia > Desulfuromonadales > Geopsychrobacteraceae > Geopsychrobacter. The sequence continues at coordinate 7,914 of JAAXQE010000141.1, read as the reverse complement.
GCGTGCCTTGTCGTCCTTGACGCTCTCCTTTAGGGTCTGCTCGACCTCACGCACCTTCTTGCGATCCCGCATATCGATGAAGTCGATGACGATCAGGCCGCCGAGGTCGCGCAGGCGCAGTTGGCGGCCGATTTCTGCCGCCGCTTCGATGTTGGAACGCGCCGCGGTGGCTTCGATCCCTTTTTCCCCGGCCATTCTGCCCGAGTTGACATCGATGGCGACCAGCGCTTCGGTCTGGTCCATGACGATCGACCCGCCCGAGGGCAGCGGCACCTGGTTGCGTGCCAGCGACTCGATCTGCTCCTCAATCTGATAGCGCGAGAAGATCGGCCGTTTCTCACGGTGCTGCTTCACCAGTTTCAGCTGGTCCGGCATCACCAGCGAAAAGAAATCACGCGCCTGCTGGTAGACCTGGTTGTCGTCAATCAGGACCTCGTCCATGTCGGTCGAGAAATAATCGCGGATGCTGCGGATAACGATATCCGATTCCTGATAGAGCTGAGCCGGTGCCTTGGCTCTCTCTTTGCGGGCGAGAATCCCCTTGTAGAGACTGACCAGGTAGTTGAAGTCGCGTTTCAGTTCGACCTCTTCCTTGCCGATCCCGGCAGTGCGCACGATGTAACCCATTTCATCCGGCAGGTCGAGCTGCGCCATGGTCTTCTTGAGAGTCTTGCGCTCCTTGTCATCCTCGATTTTGCGTGAGACCCCCTTGGTGTCACTATCGGGCATCAGCACCATGTAGCGACCGGGGAGCGAGAGGAAGGTGGTCAGGGCTGCGCCCTTGGTGCCACGCTCCCCCTTGACCACCTGGACCAGAATCTCCTGGCCGCGATGGAGGATCTCATTGATGCGTGGGTATTCTTTAGAATCAGATTTTTTGGGTGGGTGTAGATTGGGATGGATTTCGCCGGTTTGCAGAAAACCGTGGCGTTCCGCGCCGTAATCGACGAAGGCGGCCTGCAGACCCGGCTCAACCCGGACGACAACCGCCTTATAGATATTCCCTTTGGTCTGTTGCTGTCCGGCAATCTCGATATCGAGTTCGCTGAGAATGCCATCGACGACGATAGCGACCCGGTTCTCCTCCGAGTGTGATGCGTTGATCAGCATCTTCCTGCTCATAAATCTAGCCTTCCTGGTACCCCCGGTACCAACCCACAGGCAGGCATGGACCGCACCGTAAAAGGGAACGGGGTCCGCCGCGTCTGTGTGGGTTTAATGTGTCGTTCTCCTCAAAGAAAGAGGAGAGGGCCCCGAAATAGGGCGGTAAACCGGCAGCCTCAACGCCTGGGGGCGGCGGAGGTCGATCCGGTAAAGCTCGTGTCTCGTAAGCGCTGACTATAACAGATAGTTATAAGAAAGAAAGCGAAAACACCGTCGGCCTTTATCTGTGCCGGGGACCTGCTCTGCTGTTATCCCTTCGCAGGTGAGACCGGGCGCTTTATTAGACTTTTCTATTTTTTGTGTTGAATATTCTACGCATCGGTGTATCATATCCTGCGTCCGTGCTGTGAGGCCGTCCGGCTCCTTCGCCGTAAGTGGCTGAAATGTTTAGTTAAGTTGGTTTGGCACGGTTTCTGGATATACGGTTGACGGTGTTCTTAATCTGCGTATGGAGTTTGATGTCATGAAGTTGTTACCAGTTGTTCTTGCCATCCTGTTCGGTCTGTTCTTCACCCTGCCGGGTTTTGCCGCTTTGCCGGTGGATCCGCAGCCTCTAGCGACCTTGCTCGAAGAGGCGACCCGCAATAATCCGGCCCTGCTTGCTGCGCGCGATCAAGTCGAAGTCTCGTCAGCCCGGATCGATCAGGTCTCCTCACTGCCCGATCCTCAGTTGTCAGTCAGCCTGCTCAATTATCCAGTTAATACCCTGAGCTCTGCTGATACACCGATGACCGGCAACGATTTCAAGCTGTCGCAGAAATTCCCCTTCCCCGGCAAGCTTGCCACGAAAAAGGAGCTCGCTCGCCAGCAGGTGCTCTGGGCGCAAGCCAAATATGCCGATCTGTTGTTGCAGGTGCGCCAGCAGGTGCGTGATAGCTGGTACACACTTAGTTTTAAACGTCGGGCGATTGCCCTGACCCAGGCCAACATCGCCCTGCTCGATGATTTTATCCGTCTGACCGAAACCCGTTATCGGGTTGGCAAGGGTCTGCAGCAGAATGTGCTGACGGCCCAGCTGGAACGCTCACGTCTATTTGATCGCTTGCTCGGTCTGCAACGAGATGCCGAGATCAGCCAGGCGCGGATCAATAGTCTGGCAGCCCGCGCGACCGAACTGCCGTTGGATGATATTCCCGGGCCGGTAGAAATTACCTACGGTCCGACCCTTGCCGGCTTGCAGCAGCAGGCGCGTGAAAATCGGCCGTTATTTGCCGCATTCGACGCGCTGATCGGTCAGGGAGAACAGAAGGCCAAGCTGGCCGAACTCGATTACCGTCCCGATTTCAATCTCTGGGCCGGCTACCGCTTCCGTGATGATGATCTGACCGATGGCGGCACCGACTTCGCCAGTGGCGGCATCAGTATCAATCTGCCTTTCCCGGTCGCCAAACGCCGTGCCGCGGTGCAGGAGGCCGATGCCGGCCTGCGCATGGCTCATCAGCAGCGTAACGATTTTACCCGTCAGGTCGATTTTGAACTGCACCGCAGTCTTGCCGAGCTGCAGCAGGCACAAAAACTGATTGAACTCTATGGCGGCGGGATTGTTCCCCAGGCCGAGCAGGCCTACCTGGCAACCCTGGCCGCCTATCAGGTCGACAAGGTCGATTTCCTCGCCCTGACCGACTCATTGATGACCCTCTATCGCTATCGCATCGATCTGGCCCGTGCCGAGTCGGATGCTCAGCGCAGCCTGGCACGCATTGGAGCGACGACCGGTCTTGATAAACCAGCTCCCCGCAACGGGAATTAAGGATAATAAAATGAAGAAAATTGTTTTGGCCTGCCTAGGCCTCTTCGCGGTTCTGTTGTTTGTTGGGGGTATGCCGAGTGCCGATAGGGTTGAGAGCGGATCTGTCACCTCGCGTCTGTTTGGCCAGGTGCAAGCCGCTGACCATGATCACGCAGGGGTTGAGGGGCAAAAGTATACCTGTGGCATGCACCCGATGGTCATTGCCGATGAGCCGGGCGATTGCCCGATCTGCGGCATGGCCCTGACTCCACTTAAGGCCGGAAGCGGCGGAGCTGCGTCCAGCGGTGGGGAGCGTAAAATCAAGTACTGGGCAGCACCGATGGATCCGACCTATATCCGTAAGGAACCGGGCAAGTCTCCCATGGGGATGGACCTGGTGCCGGTCTATGAAGATCAGGTGAGTTCCGGATCCGTTGTGAGCGTGGACCCGGTGACCGCCCAGAACATGGGCATTCGGACGGAAAAGGTGGAGAGACGGGATCTGTCCCGGACGATACGCACCCTGGGGCTTGTTGCTTATGATGAAGCTCGTCAGTACTCCATCAATTCCAAGATCGATGGTTGGGTCGAAAAGCTCCATGTCAACGAGACGGGGCAGATGGTACGGCAGGGCCAACCCTTGCTCGACATCTACAGCCCAGAGCTGGTGTCGGCCCAGCAGGAGTTTCTGCTGGCTCTCGGCAGTCAGCGACGGCTGGCAGCCAGCCCTTTCCCCGAGATTGCCGAGGGTGCCAGGCGGCTGCTTGAGGCGTCCAGAGAGCGTCTGCGTTACTGGGATATCAGCGACCGCCAGATCGAGAGGCTGGAGCAGCGCGGAGAGGTCACCCGCACCATGACTCTTTATTCCCCTTATTCCGGTGTAGTGACGTCCAAGAAGGTCGTCGAAGGGATGTTCATGAAGGCGGGGCTGGAACTGTTGAATATCTCAGATATTTCCAAGGTCTGGGTCAATGCGGAACTCTACGAATTTGAGCTGCCCTGGGTCACAGTCGGGCAGAAGGCGCGGGTGCAGCTTCCTTACGATCCCGATACCCGCCTTGAGGGGATCATCACCTATATCACCCCCTATGTGAAATCGAAGACCCGCACAGTTGTCGCTCGGCTGGAATTTCCCAACCCAGACCAGCGCCTGAAGCCGGACATGTACGTCAATGTCGAGCTGCAGGCCGAGTCGACTAAGGACGCTTTGACCATTCCGGTCGAGGCGGTCCTCGACACCGGTGAGAAGCAAACGGTTTTCGTGGCTCTCGGAGCAGGCAAATTCGAGCCGCGTCAGATAAAGCCGGGGTTGCAGGACGGCCAGGGTTTTCTGGAGGTTAAGCAGGGGGTTTTCGAGGGTGAATCCGTGGTGACCTCCGCTCAGTTCATGCTCGACTCCGAAAGCCAACTGCGCGAGGCGATCCGCAAGATGCTTGAGCCGAAAAAAGAAGAACCGGCGGTTGTTAGCGGCGGGCCTGATGCCGCCGAGGAAGATCTCTTCGGTGATGAGAATGACCAGGAGAAGTTGGATGATCTGTTTTAAACTTGTGCCTGGTTTGTAATCGGGGATTCTGTGCAAGTACTGAGGGAAGTTCGAGGGAAGACCGAGGAAATATACTATGCTTGAAAAAATAATAGAATTATCGATCCGCAACAAGTTCATGGTGATCTTTTTTACGCTCTTTATGGTCGTGACCGGTCTCTATGCCTTGAAAAATACGCCCCTGGATGCCATTCCCGACCTCTCGGACGTGCAGGTGATCGTCTTCACCGAGTATCCGGGGCAGGCCCCTCAGGTGGTGGAGGATCAGGTTACCTATCCTCTCACCACCCAGATGCTCGCCGTCCCCTATGCCAAGACGGTGCGCGGCTACTCCTTCTTCGGTTACTCTTTCGTCTATGTCATCTTTGAAGACGGAACCGATCTCTACTGGGCCCGCTCGCGTGTGCTCGAATACCTCAACTATGCCTCCGGCAAGCTCCCCGCCGGGGTCAACCCATCTCTGGGGCCCGATGCCACCGGGGTCGGCTGGATCTATCAGTATGTGCTCGAGAGCGATAAGCACAACCTGCAGGAGCTGCGCTCCATCCAGGACTGGTATCTGCGCTACGAGCTGACCGCCGTCGACGGGGTGGCCGAGGTCGCCAGCATCGGCGGCCATGTCAAGCAGTACCAGGTGGCGATCGATCCCAACCGGCTCATGGCCTACGACATCCCCATCTCCAAGGTCAAGAAGGCGATTCAGCGCAGCAACAGCGATGTCGGTGGGCGCCTGCTGGAGATGGCCGAAACCGAGTTCATGGTGCGCGGGCTGGGGTATATCCGCTCGGTTGAGGACGTGGAAAACGTGGTGGTCGACGTCGACGAGCAGGGCACCCCCATTCTGGTCAGTGATATCGCCAAGGTGCGCCTGGGGCCAGAGCTTCGCCGCGGCCTGGCCGAATCGAACGGCGAGGGGGAGGCCGTCGGCGGGATTATCGTCATGCGTGTCGGTGAAAACGCCCTTGCCACCATCGATAACGTCAAGCAGAAGCTCAAGGAGCTCGAGGCCGGCCTGCCCGAGGGGGTGGTCATCAAGCCGGTCTACGACCGCTCCGGCCTGATCGAGCGGGCCGTCGACAACCTCAGCTTCAAGCTCATCGAGGAGTGCATCGTCGTCGCCCTGGTGATCATGCTCTTCCTCTTCCACCTGCCGAGCTCCTTCGTGGTCATAATTACGATTCCAGTGGCGATTCTCATGTCTTTTATCGTCATGAACTACCAGGGGGTCAACGCCAACATCATGAGCCTGGGCGGTATCGCCATCGCCATCGGCGCCATGGTCGATGCGGCGATCATCATGATCGAGAACGCCCACAAGCATCTTGAGCGCGACCGGGGGAAGAAGCCCCACGCGCAGATCATCATGGAGGCTGCGAAGGAGGTGGGACCGACCCTCTTCTTCTCCCTGGCGGTGATCACCGTCTCCTTCATCCCGGTCTTCACCCTGACCGAGCAGGCGGGGCGGATGTTCAAGCCGCTGGCCTTCACCAAGACCTACGCCATGGCGGCTTCGGCCATCCTGGCTGTCACCCTGGTGCCGGTGCTCATGGTCTGGTTTATTCGGGGTAATATCAAGCCCGAGACGGCCAATCCGATCAACCGGTTCCTGATCAGGCTCTACCATCCGGCGGTCGATTTCGTCCTCAAGTGGCGCAAGACCACCATCTTTGTCGCCCTGATGCTCATCCTCTCCACCGCCTGGCCCATAAGCAAGATGGGCTCCGAGTTCATGCCCCCGCTCTACGAGGGGGATCTGCTCTACATGCCGACCACCATGCCGGGAATCTCCGTCGACAAGGCCAGGGAACTGTTGCAGCAGACCGACCGGATTATCGCCAGCTTTCCCGAGGTCCATCACGTCTTCGGCAAGGTCGGCCGGGCCGAGACGGCGACCGACCCCGCGCCCCTGTCGATGATCGAGACGACCATCATGCTCAAGCCCGAGGATGAGTGGCGCAAGCTTCCCGTGGAGCGCTTCTACAGTGACTGGCCGCAGCCGCTGCGAAAACCCCTTGGCTGGCTCTGGCCCGAAGAGCGGACGATCTCGGTCGATGAGCTCATCACCGAGCTGAACAACTCGATAAAATTTCCGGGCCTGACCAACGCCTGGACCATGCCGATCAAGACCCGCATTGACATGCTCTCCACCGGAATCAAGACCCCGGTGGGGATCAAGATCATGGGGAACGACCTTGCGACCTTAAGCCGCATCGGCGAGGAGATCGAAGCGGTGGTCAGCGAACTGCCCGGCACCCTCAGCGCCTATTCGGAGCGGGTGGTGGGGGGCAATTACATCGATTTCAGCGTCGACCGCTTGGCGGCTGCCCGGTACGGCCTGACCGTGGGGGACGTGCAGGACGTGATCCAGACGGCCATCGGCGGGATGAATGTCACCCAGACCGTCGAGGGGCTGGAGCGCTACCCGGTCAATATCCGCTACGCCCGGGACTATCGCGATGGCCTTCCCGCCCTCAAGAGGGTGCTGATCCCCACCCCCGGCGGCGCTCATATCCCCATCTCCCAGGTCGCCGATATCCAGATCACCAAGGGCCCACCCGGGATAAAGAGCGAAAACGCGCGGCGCACCGCCTGGATCTATGTCGATATCAAGGATATCGATGTCGGGACCTATGTGCAGCGGGCCCAGGAGGTCGTCGCTGAAGAGATTCAGCTTCCCTCCGGTTACAACATCATCTGGAGCGGCCAGTTCGAGTATATGGAGGAGGCCAAGAAGCGTCTGACGCTGATCATTCCCTTAACGGTGCTGATCATCTTCGTCATCATCTATATCAGCACCAAGTCTTTCATTAAAACACTCATCGTCTTTACGGCCGTGCCCTTCTCCATGGTGGGGGCCTTCTGGTATCTCTGGTTCCTCGATTACAACATGTCGGTGGCCGTATGGGTGGGGCTCATCGCCCTTGCCGGGCTGGATGCCGAGACGGGGGTCATCATGATCCTCTATCTGGGGCTGGCCGAAAAGCTCTGGGGCGACAAAGGCAGGCTCAACACCAGGGGGGACCTGATTCAGGCCATCCACCATGGGGCTGTAAAGCGCATCAGGCCCAAGATAATGACCATCGGGACCATCATCGCCGGACTGGCCCCCATCATGTGGAGCACCGGGGCGGGCTCGGATGTGATGAAGCGCATCGCGGCGCCGATGGTGGCCGGGGTGGCGACCTCGGGGCTGATGGAACTGCTGGTCTATCCGGTGATCTGGTACCTCTGGAAGGGCAAGAAGCTGGACAAATCCATGAAGCCTACCGCCGAGGGAGATATCGAAGAACATTAGTATTTGGCAGCGCGATGGCGCACATAAAAAGGAGAAACAATGATGAAAAAGATGTTGATCGGTTTACTGGTTCTGGGTCTTAGTTTCGGCGGCAATGCCCTTGCGTCGAATTGTATGGATCATGGCGACGGGAATGAGGGCAAGAAGATGCAGCATGACAAAGCGATGGATCATGGTGCCATG
>JAAXQE010000140.1 GCA_012974425.1 Geopsychrobacter sp. | reverse complement strand
CGGGAATGAGGGCAAGAAGATGCAGCATGACAAAGCGATGGATCATGGTGCCATGTCCATGGGCGACGGTATGATCATGCTGCAGGGTCATGAGGTCGATGGCATCATGAGCTCTGCGCACCTGATGGACACCAGAGAGAAGATGGCCAAGCTCGGCATGACGATGACCCATCACATCATGGTCGGCTTCACCGACACCGAAGGCGAGCCGGTTGCAGAGGGCAAGGCTGCGGTCAAGGTTGAATCACCGGACGGCGAGATCAAAACCGTCAAGATGATGGCGATGAAGGGCCAGTTCGGCGCCGATATCCAGATGGACCAGAAGGGCATGTACCATTTCAAGGTCGGCACCAAGCTGGCCGATGGTACAAAACGCACCTTCCATTTCCATCACGAAAATTAGGTCGTAACAACCAAGCCGCCTGCCCTTTTTGGGTAGGCGGCTTTTTCTTCATGCTTTGCTCCTCCTCTCTTTTTCTAACTCTTTGTTTGTGCTATAACACGCGCCATGTTGCAACTACGTGGAGTCAATAAATTTTTTGCCGACCGGCGGATCTTCGATGCCATCGATTGGCATGTCCGTCCGACCGATCGCATCGGTCTCTGTGGTGAGAACGGCGCAGGCAAATCAACCCTGCTTAAATTGCTCGCCGGCAGGGTCGATGCCGATGGCGGTCAGGTTCAGTCGGCCAAGGGCACGACCTTCGGCTATCTGCCCCAGGACGGCCTCGAGTACAGGGGCCGCACGCTCTTCGCCGAGGTGCATAGCGCCCTGGAGGAATTGCTGGCGATCCAGGCTGAATTGAGTAGTCTGGAGACCGTTCTCGCTGGCAGTCACGAGAGCGCAGATCTGGATCGCTATGCCGAACTGCAGACGCTTTTCGAGGATCGGGGCGGCTACAGTATGGAGGCCGAGGTCGGCAAGGTCTTAGGTGGCCTCGGCTTTGCGGTCAGCGATTTCGAGCGCCCCTGCGAGCAGTTCTCGGGCGGCTGGCAGATGCGCATCGCCCTGGCCAAGCTCTTGCTCCAGCGGCCTAATCTACTGCTGCTCGATGAGCCGACCAACCACCTTGATCTGCCCGCACGTGATTGGCTCGAAGACTATCTATGTAACTATCCCTATGCCGTGGTGCTGGTCTCCCATGATCGCTTCTTTCTCGACCAGGTGGTCGGGCGGATCGTTGAGATCTGGCACGGCAAGCTGACCGAGTATCCGGGTAATTATTCGAAATACCTGACCACGCGTGATGAGCGGGTCAAGGCACTGCGCGCAGCCAAGAGCCAGCAGGACGATGAGATCGCCAAGACTGAGGCCTTTATCAGTCGCTTCCGTTACCAGGCCAATAAGGCGGCTTTGGTCCAGAGTCGCATCAAACAGCTGGATAAGGTCGAGCGGATCAGCCTGCCGCCCGAACGTAAGAAGATCGCCTTCAGTTTTCCGGCGCCACCCAAGGGGGGGCGGATTGCCCTCGAATTGAAGCAGGCCGGGCAGGCATATGGGGAGCTGAAGGTCCTCGAGGCGGTCGATCTGATTGTCGAGCAGGGGGAGCGGATCGCGCTGGTCGGTCCGAACGGGGCCGGTAAGTCGACCCTGATGCGTCTTCTGGCCGGGGTCGAAGATCCCGCCAGTGGCGAGCGGATTGGCGGACATAACCTCGCTCAGGCCTACTTTGCCCAGAATCAGGCCGAGGAGCTTAATCCCACACGCGATGTCCTGGCCGAACTCTCGGCCGATTCTCCCTACGACATGGTGCCGAAGCTGCGCAATATCCTCGGTAGTTTCCTCTTCTCGGGTGACGAGGTCGAAAAGCTGGTGCGTGTGCTCTCCGGCGGCGAGCGCAACCGTCTGGCCCTGGCCAAGTTGTTGTTGCGCCCCGCCAACCTATTGTTGCTCGATGAGCCGACCAACCACCTCGATCTGCAGTCGAAGCAGGTTCTGCTCGATGCCTTAAAGGGCTACAAGGGAACAATTGTTTTCGTCTCGCACGATCGCTACTTTGTCGATCAGTTGGCCAGTCGGGTGCTTGAAGTGGGGGGGGGGCAGGTCGAATCCTATTTCGGTAATTATGCAGATTTTCTGCGCGCCAAGCAGAAAGTCGGGGATCTCAGCCACAGCAGCCAGCGGGTTGAACTGCTGGTAAGTGAATCTTCCGCTGAGGTGCCGCAATCGAAAGATGATCGACGCCAGACACATGCCGATCGGAAACAGCAGCAGCGTCAGCAGCAAAAACGCGAAAAAGATCTGGCCAAGTTTGAGTCTGATATCGAGAAGCTTGAGTTCGAGCTGGTCGGGGTTGAGTTACAGATGGCCGATCCCCAGCTGTATCAGGATCAGGAGCAGTGGCGTTTGGTCAGCAAGTCTCACCAGCAGATCAAGGAGCGACTCGAAGAGAACTACGCGCGCTGGGAAAAACTGCAGGAGTCCGGATGAGAGGGAGTTCGCCCTACGTGATTGTGCTGGCCGCTGCGGCTAGTCGAGTTGGGCGATCCACACTGGCGAGTAATCTTGCCGTCTATCTGAAGGGGCTGGGCGAAGATCTGCCGGTAGCCGTCATCTCTTTCGATCCTGGCCATGATCCCGCCCAGACTTTTGCGCTGCCTGGGAACCCGGCGCCGCGCCTTAACAGTTTATCTATCTCCCTGGGCCTCGAGTCTCAACTGACTCTTGGTCAGTTCGGCGTCGAATATATGGCTGGGGGCATTTCTCCGCAAATTTCAGCCTTGCAACTGCGCAATTTACTGCGTGAAACCAATTTTCCCGGAATACTGATTATTGATGCCGGTCAGCTAAAAGAGCGCCGCGCCGCGCTTGCACTGCAGGTGGCTGAGCTGGTCCTGACGCCGATTCGCGATGCCGCTGGGCTTGGTCCCCTGGCCGGGATTCGGCGTGAGCTTAAGGCTGGTGGCGGTAACGATAGGATGCTCTGGTTGATCCCCGCGATGGTTGAAGATCTGCAGCAGCAGGCGCGTCAGCTCGAGTTTCTGCGGTTTGCAGCCAGCGAGCGGGGTTGTCAGGTTCTGGGTGCTGAGTTTCTGGTCGACGCGCAACTTCCGCAGTTAACCCGCGGTACTGGGGGCTCGGTTTTAACCCGGATGCCAGACAGCCAGGCGCATCAGTTGATGAACTGTTTGGCTCGGTTGGCATTGCAGCAATTCGAAACCGGTGCCGATACTGCCGTGCATTTGCAGCGTCTGCAGCTTGACGATGCCTTGCCGCTGCGGTCGCGGCGCGTTGATCTGGTTTGCCCCCTGTGTGGCGAACTGGCCTGTTTCGCGTCGGTGCACTATTGTGAATCTTTGCCGCACCGGCGGCGCTGGCTGGTTCATGCCGATTGTCTGGCGAATTTGGTCGCCGAACGCAGGCTGCAGCCGTTCTGGTCAGCGAACCAGTCGGCAGTTCTGCGTACGGGTGTTGAGTCTGGAGGGCTTCTGCCCCAGCTGCGGTTACTCCTGGCCGATGACAACGCAGGGCTCCTGGAGTCGGAACTCTTTCTCCCGGAGCATGAGGGTGGTTGGCAAGCCCTGGTGCGGCATGCGACAGGCCTGACCCTTGCCGAGCAACTGCCGGCCCTGCTATTCATCTTTCCGGCACAGCCCGGAAGATCTGTGCTTAGTTCTGACTGGTATCGTCGTTGTTCCCGCCTGCGCAAAAAACTACGGGATGGGCTTGCCGCAGAACTCTAGCTATGTATCGGACTCGGGATCTTTTTGGGGTGAAATATATACCAGTTCATAACGTTTGAATGGGGTTTGCGACGCTCGGGATTACGTAAAGAGCGAGAAAAGATTGACAGTTCGATTTGGATAATCTTTAATTTCCGGCGTTATTAGTTAGTGTCTAGCATGAGATGAGGTTTGTATGATTCTGCTTCCCAAGGGGAGTCCGGTTAAAGAAAGGGTCAACCCGGCCCGCGTTAATCTGCCTGAGGCGATGGAGAAACTGGTCGCCAGCGGGTTTTCCGGATATCTGCGTTTTGATTCACCCATAGGGACGGGGATCATCATCTTCACCAGTGGCCATCTGATCAGTGCCCTGATGCAGGAGCTCGATGATGATCGGCGGATCATTGCCTACGATGCGATCACGCGTATTTTTGAGATATCGATCCTGGGTAACGCGGTGTTGAATATCTATCGCCTGACCCCTGAGGTTGCCATGAGTATTCACGCCCTGCTGCATGGTGAATATATCTACCATGATCAGGACGTGAAGTTGGTCGACATCAAGGGGCTGTTAGGGCGAATCCGCAATGACCGCTTAAGTGGTTGCCTGAGAATTTATGCGGCTGAGCGGGTGGCATTGATTTTCTATGAACAGGGCAATGCCCTCGGTTTTTTGCATGAAGGTTCGGTTGAGCTGGAAACTACTGCCGACCTGTCGATGTCGGTCGCCGCTCTACCGGGCGCGAAACTCGATCTCCTTTCGACGGTGACCGCCGAAGGGACCAAGATGGCTGACCTGATGGCCTCAGCCGATCTGAGTCCGATGTGGGCCAAGGCGCGCAATCGACTTCTGGCCGAACGGAAGCAGCGTGAGGTGCATAGCGGGAAATTGAGTGATGCCGAACTTGAAGCCAAACGGCAGCGGCTTTTTACCTTGATGCGGGGTGTTGCCGAGCGTCATGTCGGCCAGATCGGTATTTCGCTGGTTGAAAAGGCATTCAAGAAGATTAGTCCGACCTTGTCGATCGGGGAGATCGATCTCTTCTTTGCGGAATTGTTCAAGCAGGCACAATTGGTGGCTGCACCCACCAAGGTCAAGGATATGGTAGATGAAATGCGGCGTGGCGCCAACGCATTGTTATGATTGATGGGGCGTTGGGGCATTGAGTCGCCAAATGTTCATGTTGTCGCCAGGGTTAAGCGAACCTATGTTGTTTGTGGCGGTCTGGCTAGAATTGGCCTAAACGGGTGATGCTCCGCCGATCCTCAAATCATTGAGACCGCATTATTCATGGATTCAGCTTTGTTCTTGACCGGGTAGGTCGATTCAATTTATATACTTAGTCTGAATCTGATCAAACATTGTTTTCTTACTACTTAAATTCCAACATGGAGGTTCCCCGATGAAACGTTTTAGCTCCCTTCTAATTGCACTGGTAGCATGTTCCGGGCTGGTCAGCCCAGCTATGGCTGCCGATACTATCAAGCTCGGTGTCGCTGGCCCTCACAGTGGCGATCTGGCTCCCTATGGCATCCCGGCCATGAAGGCCGCTCAGCTTGTGGTTAAAAAAGTTAACGCCAATGGCGGTGTCCTGGGCAAGCAGGTTGAATTGCTGATTCAGGACGATCAGTGCAAGCCTGAAATTGCGACCAATACCGCAACCAAACTGATAACTCAGGGTGCTCAAATCGTACTCGGGCATATCTGTTCGGGAGCCACCAAGGCCGCTATGGGTATCTACAAGGATGCCGGCATTCCAGTTATGTCTCCTTCAGCGACCTCCACCGACTTAACTCAGTCGGGTGATTACCCTAATTTCTTTCGGACCATCGCTTCGGATGATATGCAAGCCAAGCTTGCTGTCGATTTTGCGATTGAGAAACTCGGCGCCAAGCGGGTTGCCGTACTGCATGATAAGGGAGATTATGGCAAAGGCTTCGCCGAGTTTGCTAGGAAATTCCTGGATGAGTCTGGCAAGGTTGAAGTCGTTCTCTTTGAGGGGGTTACTCCTGGTGCAATGGACTATTCTTCGATAATTCAGAAGGTCCGCCGCGAGAAGGCTGACGTTCTGATCTTCGGCGGATATCACCCTGAGGCATCCAAGCTGGTTGCGCAGATGAAGCGCAAGCGGATGAAGATTGCATTTTTGTCCGATGACGGCGTTAAGGATGCCAGTTTCATCAAGGTCGCCGGCGCTGCCGCTGAAGGTGCTTACATGACCGGTCCGCGTGATCTGTCGTCTAACCCGTTGAATGCCGCTGCTACCGCTGAGTTCAAGGCCGCATACGGTGAAGATCCAGGCGCCTTCTTCCATGAAGGTTACGCTGCTGCGCTCGCGCTGCTGAATGCTGTCGAGCAGGCAGGATCGACCGAATATGCCGCAGTTACCAAGGCTCTGCAGACCAAATATGTTGAGACTCCGGTCGGTAAAATCAAGTTCGACGCCAAAGGCGATGCTGAGGGTGTTGGCTTCTCGGTCTATCAGGTCGAGGGTGGCCAATTTAAAGAACTTAAATAAGCATCAACCGGGACACCGGCATGATCTTTTTATGTCCCTCCTCAGGGGGCCGGCCTAGGTCGGTCCCCTGAAGTGTGTTTACGGCAAAGATATTGCACAACGTAAACCGGCTGTTTTGGCGGGATTAAATTTATAGTTATCAAGGCTACAATCAGCTTTTCGTTTCTTTTTGCTTTACCAATGGTCTGTTCTTCATGGAATATTTTATTGAACTATTTCTCAGTGGCCTGACGAGGGGCAGTATCTATGCCTTGATCGCCCTTGGCTACACTATGGTCTACGGCATCATTCAGCTGATCAATTTTGCCCATGGCGAAATCTACATGATCGGTGCCTTTGTCGCATATATTGTCTGCGGTGTCTTGACGATATACGGCTTTCATGGTGTGTCGATCCTGATTATTGCGGGGCTGCTGGCAATCGTTTATTCATGTGCCTATGGCTATACCCTCGAGAAGGTCGCTTACCGCCCCCTGCGCGGAGCTCCGCGTCTGTCGCCCCTGATCAGTGCCATCGGCATGTCAATTTTTCTGCAGAACTATGTTCTCCTGGCGCAGACCCCCGATTTTCTCCCGTTCCCGGCCTTGATCCCAGATTTCGCTTTTATGGAGCCGATCGCCCATATTATCGGTTCGGCTGAACTGGTGATCCTGGTTACGACCATGGTGACCATGGTCATGCTGACCCTGCTGATCAAGTACACCAAGATCGGCAAAGCGATGCGTGCGACTCAGCAGGATATGAGTATGGCGCGCCTGGTCGGAGTCAATGTCGATCGGGTGATCTCGACAACCTTTATTATCGGTTCGGCCCTGGCTGCCATCGGTGGCGTCCTGGTTGCCTCCTACATCGGGCAGGTCAATTTTTATATCGGATTTCTCGCCGGGGTTAAGGCCTTTACCGCAGCGGTGCTGGGCGGGATCGGCTCGATCCCGGGTGCCGTTATCGGTGGATTGGTGCTGGGGTTGACCGAGAGTTTTGCCGCCGGTTACGTCTCGAGTGATTATGAGGATGTTTTCGCCTTCGGTCTGCTGGTGTTGATTCTGATCATGCGCCCCGCAGGTATTCTTGGCAAAGCGACCAAACAAAAAGTCTAACCCGCTAGCAACAGGCCTAAAATAATGAAAAATTTAAAACAGTCTCTCGCGGTCGCTCTCTGGTTCATATTCCTGACCTTCCCGCTGATGGTGGTCAAGGTCAACACCTCCGATCAGGTCGTGCAGTGGCGCTGGATGAACATCCTCTGGGTCGGAGTGACCTTCTTTGTCCTCTCGTTTATCTGGCGTTATGCCTTGGTGCGTAAGGAAGCCCGGCAGATGGCGGCCCTGAGTGGGCAAGATGAGCACGAGAAGCCTACTAAGTTTCAGGAACTCCTCGAAGATCAGAGTTTGCGATACAGGCTGATGCTCGGCCTGCTCGCCTTCGCCCTGGTTTTCCCCTGGGTATTCGATACCTATCAGAGCACCATCATGGTCTCGGCGTTGATCTATGTTGTCCTGGGCCTCGGCCTCAACATAACCGTCGGCCTGGCGGGCCTGCTCGATCTGGGATATGTCGCTTTTTTTGCCGTAGGTGCTTACGCGTACGCCTTGCTCAATCATCACTTTGGCCTTGGATTCTGGACCTGCCTGCCGCTTGGTGCCGCGCTGGGTGGTATTTTCGGGGTGATACTAGGGTTTCCAATCCTACGCCTGCGCGGCGATTATCTGGCAATTGTCACCCTTGGTTTCGGCATGATCGTCAAGGTTGTGCTTGAGAACTGGAGTGAGTTCTCCTTCGGCCCCAGCGGTATCGCGAATATCGACCGGCCCAGTCTGTTCGGTCTGGATATGGATATCGCGGCCTCGACGACCTACATCTATTACATCATGATTGCCCTGGTGATCCTGACCATCATCGTAACCGGGCGCTTGAAGAATTCTCGTATCGGACGGGCCTGGATCGCGCTGCGCGAAGATGAGATCGCCTGTGTCGCTATGGGGATCGACATGGCGAAGACCAAGATGTCGGCCTATGCTCTCGGTGCCTGTTGGGCGGGTATGGTCGGTGTGGTCTTTGCCGCCAAGACCACTTTTATCAACCCGGCGAGCTTTACCTTCATGGAGTCGGCGATTATCCTCTCGATTGTTGTGCTGGGCGGGATGGGTTCAATCCTCGGGGTGATCCTCGGCGCGATGATACTGATCCTGATGCCTGAGTATCTGCGCGCCTTCTCTGAGTATCGCATGATTATCTTTGGCGCGGCGATGGTGGTGATGATGATCTTCCGCCCCCAGGGGATTATCAGCAATATCCGTCAGAAATATGAGTTTAAGGGATTGAAGGAGAAATCTGAAAATGTCTGATACTCAAAAACAGGTATTGCTTGAGGTTAAGGGCCTGACCATGGACTTCGGTGGTCTGCGCGCCGTCGATTCTATCGATCTGACGGTCTCCGCGGGTGAGATTGCCGCGCTGATCGGACCCAATGGTGCGGGGAAAACTACTTTTTTCAACTGTGTGACCGGTATCTATACCCCGACCGGCGGAGATGTTCTGCTTCACCCGCAGGGCAAGCCGACCCGGCGGGTCAACGGTAAGAAACCGAATGTGATCACTACCCTGGGTATGGCGCGGACCTTCCAGAACATCCGCCTGTTTTCCGACATGACAGTGCTTGAAAACGTCATGATCGGTCGTCACTGCCGCACCAACACCGGTCTTGTAGGTGCGATTCTGCGTGGTGCTGCGGCCCGCCGCGAGGAGCAGGAAACCGTGGAATTCGGCTATCACCTGCTTGAACAGGTCGGGCTGGCCGAGTTTGCCAACGAGTATTCCAAGAACCTGCCCTATGGTGCTATGCGGCGTCTCGAAATCGCGCGGGCCATGGCGACCGAACCCTTCCTGTTACTGCTTGATGAACCCGCTGCCGGCATGAATCCGCAAGAGACCGATGAGCTGGATGCGCTGATCTGTCGTATCCGTGATGAGGGGAAGATCGCGATTCTGCTGATTGAGCACGATATGAAACTTGTCATGAATATTTCAGACAATATCCATGTCATGGAATACGGTAAGAAAATTGCCACCGGTACGCCCCAGGAGATCAAAGACAACCCGAAGGTGATCGAAGCCTACCTCGGTGAAGAAGCCGATGCTTGATGGCGTCGCCTTGTTTCTCGAATTTTTTGCTTAGCCATCGACTGATATAGTGAGAAGACTATGCTAAGACTGCAGAATATCCAGACCTATTACGGCAATATCCAGGCCTTGAAGGATGTCACCATTGACATCGCCGAAGGCGAGATTGTGACCCTGATCGGTGCCAATGGTGCGGGGAAGAGTACCACCCTGATGTCGATCAGCGGAATCACCCCGCCGCGCAAAGGGGAGATTGTCTTCAAGGGGAGTCATATCCACCAGCTCAAGCCGGAAGCCATTGTCCGGCTCGGTATCTGCCAGGTTCCAGAGGGGCGGCGGATTTTCCCCGGCATGACGATCGTTGAGAACCTTGAGCTGGGGGCCTTCCTGCGTAACGACAAGGCGGGCATCAAATCCGATCTCGATATGGTCTTCGATCTCTTTCCGATCCTCGCGCAACGCCGTAGCCAACTCGGCGGCACTCTCTCGGGCGGTGAACAGCAGATGCTGGCCATCTCGCGCGCCCTCATGTCGCGGCCGCGCCTGTTGTTGCTCGATGAGCCTTCCCTTGGCCTCGCGCCCTTGATCATCAAACAGATTTTCGAGATCATTAAGAAGATCAATAAGGTGAACGGCACCACGATCTTCCTCGTCGAGCAGAACGCCAACCAGGCGCTCAAGCTTGCCGATCGCGGTTATGTCATGGAGAACGGCCGGATCACTCTGGTCGACCAGGCCGCTGCGTTGCTCGAAAACGATGAGGTCAAAAAGGCCTATCTGGGACTCTAGGTTTTCATCCCGTATAGCCGTTTGTTTAAGCCAACCTTTGCTCTGCAGGGGTTGGCTTTTTTTTGTGCTTTGCACGCGCTGCCAGTCTCAATAGTTGAGGTACAATAGACACAGGCGCAC
>JAAXQE010000324.1 GCA_012974425.1 Geopsychrobacter sp. | reverse complement strand
GCGCCGCGCTTCTTCAACATGTAATACAGCACCGGTACCGCCATGCGGCTGAAGAGTAAGGATGCGATCTCACCGAACATCAAAGAGATCGCCAGCCCCTGAAAGATCGGGTCGGCAAGTATGACCGAGGCACCGACCACCACCGCCAGCGCGGTCAGGAGCATCGGCCGGAAACGCACGGCACCGGCTTCGACTACGGCTTCGGCCAGCGGCAGGCCATGGCTGATGCGCAGCTCGATAAAATCGACCAGAATGATCGAATTACGCACCACGATGCCGGCGCCCGCCATGAAGCCGATCATCGAGGTCGCAGTGAAGAAGGCGCCCAATGCCCAGTGGGCGGGGAGGATGCCGATCAGCGAAAAGGGGATCGCCATCATCACCACCAGGGGTGTGAAGTAATCCTTGAACCAGCCGACCATCAGTATGTAGATCAGGATCATCACCACACAGAAGGCCAGTCCCAGATCGCGGAAGACCTCCAGGGTGATGTGCCATTCGCCGTCCCACTTGATCGAGGGTTCAGCCGAACTGAACGGCTGCTTCAGGTTGAAGAGTTCGATATGCTCCTGTTGCCCGCCGTACTCGGTACCGTTCAACTCTGCAAATTTGCTGTTCATCGCGAAGATCGCGTAGACCGGGCTCTCGACAGCCCCCGCCACATCGCCGGTGACGTAGATGACCGGTTTCAGGTTCTTGCGATAGATCGGCTGTTCGACCGGCTGCTCTTCGACCCTCACCAGTTCGCGCAGCGGCACCAGAGCGGCCTGCGGGTTGGTCGCTGAACGGAGGGAGATATTTAACAGGCCGTCGACCCTGGCCCGCAGGCGCGCCGGGAGCTGCAGAATTATATCGATCTCCTCCTTATCGTTCGGCTGGTGGAAAAGATCGACCGACATCCCCTGGGTGGCCATCTGTACGTTGCGGCTGATCTCCCCTTCGCTGATGCCGTTCAAGGCCGCCTTCTCCTTGTCGACCTTCAGCACCAGGCGCATGCGTTCGGTCTCACGATACCAGTCGACATCGACCACCCCTTCGGTTGCGCTGAAGATCTGCTTGACCCGCTCGGCCAGCTTGACGCGGTCGGCATCGGTCGGCCCGTAGATCTCGGCGACCAGGGTCTGTAAAACCGGCGGGCCGGGTGGCACCTCGGCCACGGCGACCGCGGCGCCATACTTCGCAGCGATGCGCGAGATTTCAGGCCGCATCCGTACCGCGATAGCGTGACTCTGTTCCGAGCGCTCATGCTTCGGCTTGAGGTTGACCTGGATATCGGCCATGTTCGGGCCACCGCGCATGAAATAATGACGCACCAGGCCGTTAAAGTTATAGGGCGAAGCCGCACCGGCATAGATCTGATAGTCGACGGTGGCCGGGTCCTTGCGCACCACCTCGGCCATCTCACGCGCGACACGGGTCGTCAGCTCCAGGGTCGAGCCCTCCGGCATATTCAGAATGACCTGAAACTCACTCTTGTTGTCGAAGGGGAGCATCTTGAGCTTGACGCCCCCGAAATAGACCATCGAAAAACTGCCGAGCAGCATGGCCACGATGATGGCAAAAAAGGTAGCCCGCCAGAACCCGCTTGCTAGCAGGGGGTCCATGATCCGGTGATAGAGGCGGGTAAAGAAATCATCCGGGGCGTGATCATGATCCAGCTCTTCGTCCTCGCCTGCAGAGCCCTGGTGGCGACGCAGCAGATGGACCGCCGCCCAGGGGGTGACGGTGAAGGCGATAATCAGGGAGAAAACCATCGCCGCCGAGGAGCCGATCGGAATCGGGCGCATATAGGGGCCCATCAGCCCGCCGACAAAGGCCATCGGCAGAATCGCCGCAATAACCGCCCAGGTGGCCAGGATCGTCGGGTTCCCAACCTCGGCGATCGCTTCAATCGCGATAGTCACCATCGACTTGTTGCGCGCACCGGACAGCCGCATGTGGCGCACGATATTCTCAACCACCACAATCGCGTCATCGACCAGGATGCCGATGGAAAAAATCAGCGCGAAGAGGGTGATGCGGTTGAGGGTATAGCCGTAGAGATAGAAGACCAGCAGAGTCAGCGCCAGGGTCGAAGGGATAGCGAGCATGACGACCAGCGATTCACGCCAGCCGAGGAAGAACAGGATCAAGAGCGCGACACCGAAGACCGCAATCCCCATGTGCAGCAACAACTCATTCGACTTTTCAGCGGCGGTTTCGCCATAGTTGCGGGTGATGCTGACCTCGATATCCGCAGGGATGAGGGAGCCCTTGAGCCCATCGACCTTGGCCAACACCTCCTGCACCACGCTGATCGCATTGGCACCCGGTCGCTTGGCGATAGACAGGGTCACCGCCGCCTCTGCCTCATTCTCGGCGGTGCCGTAGAGGACGTAATTATCCGGCTCCTGGGGCCCATCCAGAATCTGGGCGACATCGGCCAGATAGACCGGTCGACCTGCATAGACGCCGACCACCACGCGCCCGATCTCCTCGGCGCTGGCCAAGAAACTGCCGGTCTGCAACAGAATCTGCCGGTCGACCGATTCGAGCCGGCCGCTATATGTCTGGTTGTTGGCCTGCTTGAGGGCCGGGACCAGCTGGTTGGGTGTCAGGTTGCGCGCCGCCAGCAACAGGGGATCGAATTCGATCCGGACCTGGCGCCGGGTGCCGCCGATCAGGGTGGTCTCGGCGACATTGGCGATGTTCTTGATCTCGTCATCCACCTGGGCCGCCAACCGGCGCAGCATGAAATGATCATAGTTCTGACTGTGGAAGGTCAGGGCCAGAATCGGCACATCGTCGATACTGTGCGGCTTGACCAGAGGGGGCGTGACGCCGTGCGGAATCCGATCGAAATTGGTCGCCAGCTTCTGGTTGAGACGGACGATCGAGGTTTCGAGATCGGCACCGACATAAAAACGCACCACCAGCATGCTCTGTCCGGCCAGCGAGGTCGAATAGATATATTCCACCCCCGGCAATTCATAGAGCAGTTTCTCCATCGGGATTGAAACCCGCTGCTCGACCTCGGCAGGTGTGGCGCCGGGCATGCTGACCAGCACATCGATCATCGGCACCTTGATCTGTGGTTCCTCTTCACGCGGCAAGAACGTGATCGCCATGAAGCCGAGCAGCAGCGAAAGGATCAGCGCCAGGGGAGTCAGCCGCGAATTGACAAATGCGGCAGCCATCCGTCCGGCGAAACCGGGGTTATCGATCAGCGGCGTCTTCATAGGGAGCGCCCGGACGCGACGATTTCGAGGGGCTGGCTATCGCGCAGCGCTGCTTTGCTCGCAATGATCAAGCGATCACCAGGCTGCAGACCGGAGAGAACCTCAACCTGCTCGCCGTAATGCGCGCCGGTTCTGATCAAACGCAAGCGGGCCACGCCCTGATCCGCTACAAAAACCTGGGTCATCTGGCCGCTCTGACGCAAAATGGAGCCGGGAATCAGCAGGGTCGAAGAGGCCTTGTCGGCCAGCGAAACCCGCGCAAACTGGCCACTGTGCAGAGCCGCATGCTCCGGCAGCTTCAATTTAACCTGAGTCGTGCGTGATTGCGGATCGACGGTCGGAGCGATCTCGTTGATTGGGGCTGTGATCTCCAGCCCAGCGGCCGGAATGCTCAGCTGCAGCTGATCGCCAAGCGTCAAACCCTGTACCAGGGATTCCGGGATCTGCGCCACAACCTGCAGAGCCGTCCCATTTTCGAGGCGCAGCAACGGCTTACCGGGAGCGGCGAGATCGCCGACCTCAACCAGCTTATGGGTCAGGGTGCCGGAGAATGGTGCCTTGACCAGTGTGTAGTCGAGCATGACCTTGGCTTCGCGGTAGGCGGCCTCGGCAATCTGCACCATCTCCTTCAGCGAGCTGACCGTTTCACGCGTTGAGGCATTGGCCTTCTGCAGCTTGGTCTCCCGTTCGAGGTTGCGCTTCGCCTGAGAATACTGCGCTTCAGCACGTAATACCTGGGCGGCGATCTCGGCGGCACTGATCTTGGCGAGCAGCTGCCCTTTTTCGACCTGCGAGCCGACCCGGACCGGCACCGCAACCAGTTGGCCACTGACCCGGGCTGAGATCAGCGCCTGATCAACAGCTTCGACGGTTCCGGCGACCTCGACCTGAAAAGGGACCTCAGACAGAGCAACGGTCTCAACCTGCACCCTGACCTCGGGCAATACCGCCCTGGCTGGTGATTCCGCGTGCTCAGTACAGCCAGTGGCGCCAAGTAGGGCAAACAGACTCAAAAGAACAAAGAATTTCTGTTTCAGCATCATGGATTCTCCATCGCTCGGTTCATGTCAATTTCACTTAAGGTCAAATTGCGGCAAGCCGGATGCCCGCCGCAGGTCGGCGATGGCAATCTGCACGGCAGAGGTCGCAACGGCAGAGCGGACCCGGGCATCGCTGAGTCGCGATTCAACATCGATCAGATCAGACGCCAGGATCACCCCTTCGCGAAACCGGGCACGACTCAACTGTTCACTCTCGAGTGCCTGCTCGAGCATCTTTGCGGTGACCTGCTTGCGTTGCTGCGCCTGACTCAAGGCCAACTCGGCCTGCTTGATCTCGAGGTTGAGCGCCAACTCCAGCTTGCGCAGCTCGGCCCGCAAGGTTCCGCGGCGCGCCTCGGCCCGCGCGATATCAGCCGTCGTACTATGACCATCGAAGAGTTTGAAATTGACCTTGATCCCGGCGAGCCAGGAATCGCCATTGCCATCCAAGACCGTCCCCTGATCGAATTGATAGGCAGCAAAACCGTCCAGCGTCGGCAGCCGCCCGCCGCGCGCACCACTCAGTTCGGCCTCGGCCACGCGCAATGCCGCTTGCATTCGCTTCAGCTCCGGGCGCTGGACAGAACCGCGATTCACCGGCGGGATGGGGTTCGCCTGGGAGTTTGTCGCAACCCTGACCTCCGCAGTCGGCAATCCGAGCAGGGTCAGAAAGATCTGTTTCGACAATTCCAGGTTATGCGCCGCCTGAATCTGGCTCTCGAGGATACGTGATTCCTGAACCTCAAGGTTCAGCAGATCGATCTTGAGCAGATCACCGGCAGCATAGCGCGCGCGGGCGACTTCGAGCGAGGAGTGGATCGCAGCCAGGGCCGCCTGCTGGGCGCGCAGCAGAGCCTCGGCCTCGACGATCCGCTGAAAGCTGCGCAAGGCCTCGAAGCCTAATTGCAGCAGCAGCGCATCCCGTTCGGCCTGGGAGAGTTCTACCCCGGCCCCGGCGGCAGCTTTGCGGGCCACATCCTGGCCGCCATTGTAGAGACGATACTGCGCGCCGAGACTCAGGCTCAGGTTGTCGGTCCGACCCGGGTCATTGAAATCGATCCCGGAGTTGAACTGGCCCTGATTGAGGATATTGCCAAAGGAGTACAGTGGCGTATTGGTTTGGGTATAGCTGCCACTCAACCCCAACTGCGGGTAAAAACTCGCGGCCGCTTTTGTGAATAGCGCCTCTGCTTCGCGCAGCCGCTGGCTGGCCACCATGCTGTCCGGATTGTTCAACAGCACGAATTCAACGGCCTTGGGTGCGGTCCATTGCTGGGGCGCCTGAATCTCAACTGTCCAACCCTGCACGACCGCCAGAACAAGCCAAAACAACAGTAAAAATGATAATCTCTTCATGGATTTAATGTCTTCCCCCTTTACCAACAGCAACCGAACACCATTAATATGAATAATACGATATAACATTATGCTGAACATTTTTCAACTATTTTACACGCCCTTGCTCCCGTCCGCTGAACCGCTTACAGGAAATATCTCAAAAATTAAATCCGACCTTTTTTGTCGGGTTTTGATCTGGATCATGTTTTTCTACGCTGTCTGCCGTTATTATCGAAACATCAGCAACACATAAAGGAGAAAAAACATGAATCTGCCTGCCGAGATTGGCGAACAGGCCATCAATAAAGTGATCGAAACCCACCCGAAGATCGGCGCGATCCTCGACCATTATGAAATCGGCTGCGTCAGCTGCGGAGTCGGAATCTGCCTGGTGAAGGATGTCGTCGGTATCCACGCCCTGGGTGACGAGATCGAAGCTAAGATCGAGCAGGAAATCCTCGCCTACCTTCAGGGACAGTGAGGGGTGAGGGGGAAAGTCAGAAACAGAAGACGCTGAAAATAATCGGAAATCGAAACCAAATTATAAGGAGTAACACCATGAGTAATCTCGCTTGCGGCTGCCCCGGCAGCCAGGTCCGCACCGTCGAAGCACCAGAAACCAGTAATCCAGAGGCGGGTCGTCTGCAATCCGAACTACGTCAATGGCCGACCCAGCTCCATCTGGTTCCACCTTCTGCACCCTGGTTGCAGGATGCGCACCTGCTGATCGCCGCCGACTGTACCCCTTTTGCCTACGCTGAATTCCATCGCGACTTCATCAAGGGCCGCGTGCTGGTCAACGCCTGCCCCAAGCTGGATGACACCAGTGCCTATGTGGAGAAGCTGGCGACGATGCTGCGCGACAACGAGATCAAATCCCTGACCGTGACCATCATGGAGGTCCCCTGCTGCCGTGGCATGGCGATGATGGCCGAGAAGGCGCTCGAGCTTTCGGGCAAGCAGATCCCCTTCGAGGTTGCAGTGATCGGGGTCAACGGCGAAAGGAAGTCTTGAAAATGGCTGAGAATATTACCCAGGTGATGATGAACGAGCACCAGCTGATCCTGCGTATGATCATCCTGGTCGAGAAGAATACCGAACTGCTGGCCGCCGGACAGTTTCGCAACTGGCAGTTCTACCTCGACGCGGTCGATTTCATCCGCAACTATGCCGATAGCTTCCATCACGCCAAGGAAGAGGATGTGCTCTTTGTCGAACTGGTGACAAACGGCATGCCGGCCAAGCAATCCCCGATCGAAGCGATGCTGATGGAACATGACGAGGGGCGAGCCCACGTCAAAG
>JAAXQE010000199.1 GCA_012974425.1 Geopsychrobacter sp. | reverse complement strand
GTCAGGACCCGGCCCTGTGGGCGCTCAAGCCTTCGATTGAAGAGCAGGGTAATTTCACGCGCCGCAAGGCCGGGGGAACTATCCTGCATGACGGCAGAGATGAGGGCAACCGCATCGGCCCCGGCATCGATAGCCTGATCTGCCCCCTGTAGATCAATTCCGCCGATCGCCACCAGTGGCACCCGAATTGCGCGGCGCACCTTGCGCAGGGTGTCGAGTCCGACAACCTCTATCGTCTCTTTGCTGGCGGTGGGGAAGATGCTGCCGATGGCGATATAGTCAGCGCCGTGGGCTTCGGCCTTGAGAGCCTGGTCGACACTGTGGGTGGAGATGCCGATTATTTTGTCGCGCCCGAGAAGTTGACGTGCCTGGGAGATGCTCATGTCGTTCTGGCCCAGGTGCACGCCATCGGCATCGATCTCATTGGCCAGCTCGACAAAGTCGTTGATGATCAGTTTGGCCCCGGCACTATGGCAGAGCTTACGGAGCTGCTGCGCCATCTTAAGGCGCTCGGCGGGGCTGATATGCTTGGCACGATATTGAAGGGTACTGGCACCACCGGCGAGTGCGCTTTTAACGCGCGCGAGAAGCATGCCATCGCTGTTGTCATCAGTGATCAGGTATAGTCCGGAAGGCATCAGTGCGCTCCTGTCTGGATGTCGAGTGTGTAGCGGTGATTTGTCAGTCATCAGCGCATTTCAAGATGCTAATCTCATTGGTTGGTCATTTTAAATCAGGTGAGTGTAATACGCTGGTTGAGCAGGTCGATTTCACTGATTCGTCCGGCAATCAGTTCGGTCTTGCCAAAATTGTCAATCAGTTTTACCCCATCCTGCAGAATCAGCAGGGAGGCAACGTTTTCAAGGCTAGTCTCTGCATCGCCAGAAATCAGTATAAATGGACCGTAATCAAGACACATGGATTGAACCTCCAGAAGCTGAAAAATGTGGTTTTAAAGGTTAGCAGAGGGGGATAAATCCTGTCAAATCTAATCCCCTGCGAAGCGCGCGCGGCATTGCCCCTTTACAGGCCAGGCGTCAGCTCTTAAGGTGTCGGTTTTGATAGGCGGCTTTCCCTGTAGCCAAAAAAGGATGTATCTAGTCATGGAGTTTCCATCCCGCCCGACTCGGGCAGATATCGACCTGTCGGCTCTGCGGCATAACCTGCACCAGATCAAATCTTTCTGTAATGCTGACCAAACTCTGATGGCCGTCGTCAAGGCTGATGCCTACGGACATGGTGCGGTTGCTATCAGTCGAGCGCTCGAGAAGGAAGATGTCGGACAGTTTGGCGTAGCTTCCCTGGAAGAGGGGGCTGAGCTGCGTGGCGCCGGAATAGCTAAACCGATTCTGGTGTTCGGCGGTTGTTATCCCGGCCAGGAGGCTGAATTTGTCCGGCTAGGGCTGACTGCGGCGGTGTTTAGTCTGTCGGATCTGCAACGCCTGGAGCAATATGGCGCGGCGCATGGCGTAAATTTTCCGCTCCATCTCAAGTGCGATACCGGGATGGGGCGGGTTGGATTTCTCCCCGCTGAAATTCCGCAATTGATCGAGCAGTTGCGAAAGGGCGCCGGCGTTGCGGTGGTCGGGTTGATGTCGCACCTGGCCTGTGCCGACGAGCTCGATTCTCCTGTAAGCCTGAAGCAGATCGAAGTTTTTCGGCGGGTCCTCGGCCAACTGCGCGCTGCCGGGATCGATCCCCCCGATATCCATATCAGTAATAGCGCCGGGCTGGCGGCCTGGGAGATGCCGGAGTGCAGCCTGGTGCGCGCGGGAATAGCTCTCTATGGGGGTTACCCCTCGCCGGAGTTTGAATCCCGCCTCGATCTGCAGCCCGTGATGTGCTTTTCGACCCAGATAGCCCAGCTGCGCCTGGTCGAAGCGGGCGCGGGAATCTCCTACGGACATAGCTATGAGACGCTGCGACCGACGCGCCTGGCAACCCTGCCGGTCGGTTATGCCGATGGCTACAATCGGCTGTTCTCCAACACAGGCGAGGTGTTGATTCGCGGCCAGCGTGCCCCGGTTGTCGGACGGGTCTGCATGGACTGGATTCTGGTCGATGTGACAGAGATTGCTGATGCTGCGGTTGGGGATCGGGTTGTGCTGCTCGGCAGCGATGGCGCACAGGCGATTAGCGCCGAAGAATGGGCTGAAAGGCTCGACACCATTAATTACGAGGTTTTCTGCCGCATCGGGCAGAGAGTGCCGCGATATTACACTTGAGGCTGTCGCTCGCTGAAAAGAGTTGCCCGAACTTGGCTCTTTATGCTAGAAAAAACCTTCCTCCGGCGGCTTTATCTCGTCGGAACTCACCTAAATCATATAAATTGTGGATGGACAGCTGATGCGGCTGTCCATTCTTGTTTTCTGTTTTTCGGGCTACTTGCCTATTTGCGGCCCGGTGTGAAAAGGATAAGGAGTTACTATGGCGATGATCAAACGTGCACTGGTGTCGGTTTCGGATAAGGCCGGCATTGTCGAACTGGTCCGTGAGCTCTGTGGATTCGGGGTCGAAATTCTCTCAACCGGCGGAACCGCCAAGCTGATCCGCGAAGCTGGACTGCCGGTGATGGATGTGTCGGACTATACCGGTTTTCCCGAAATGCTCGATGGCCGGGTCAAGACCCTGCATCCCAAGGTGCATGGTGGCCTGCTCGGGCTGCGGGATAACCCTGCGCATGTCGCTACCATGGCTGAACATGGTATCGAGAATATCGACATG
The DNA here is from genome assembly GCA_012974425.1 of Geopsychrobacter sp. Taxonomy (GTDB): domain Bacteria; phylum Desulfobacterota; class Desulfuromonadia; order Desulfuromonadales; family Geopsychrobacteraceae; genus Geopsychrobacter. The sequence goes on along the minus strand of JAAXQE010000199.1, from coordinate 4,183 downwards.
GTGGTGGTCAACCTCTATCCCTTTGAGGCCACAGTCGCCAAGCCGGGTTGCTCGCTTGAGGACGCCATCGAGAATATCGATATCGGCGGGCCGACCATGCTGCGTAGCGCGGCCAAGAATAATCGTTCGGTGACCGTGCTGGTCGATCCGCTCGATTACGCCCCGGTCCTGGCCGAGATGAAACAGAGCGGCGGCAGTGTTTCGCCTGAGGCAAACTTCAAGCTGGCGGTCAAGGTCTATCAGCATACCGCCGCTTACGACGGCGCGATCTCGAACTGGCTCGGCAAGCAGACCGCTGAAGAGCACGCCGCGTTCCCGCCGGCGCTGAGTCTGCAATTCAAGAAAGCCCAATCGATGCGTTATGGTGAAAACCCGCATCAGCAGGCCGCTTTTTATGTAGAGAGCGATATCACTGAGGCTTCAATCTCGACCGCCCGGCAGCTGCAGGGCAAGGAGCTCTCCTATAACAATATCGGTGATACCGATGCCGCCCTGGAGTGCGTCAAGCAGTTCAGCGAGGGGCCGGCCTGTGTCATCGTCAAGCACGCCAACCCTTGCGGTGTCGCAGTCGGTGAGACCCTGCTGGCTGCCTATGAGCGGGCCTTCTCGACCGACCCCGAATCCTCGTTCGGCGGGATCATCGCCTTCAACCGTGAGCTCGACGTTGCTACCGCCCAGGCGATTGTCGCCAAGCAGTTCGTCGAGGTGATTATCGCGCCTGCGGTAGCCGAGGGGGTGTCGGAAATTATCGCGGCCAAGAAGAATGTGCGTCTGCTCGCATGTGGCTTCTGGCCCGAGCAGTCGGCAGCCCGCTATGATTTCAAGCGCGTCAACGGTGGCCTGCTGGTGCAGGATAGCGACCTGCTGCTGCATAGCGAACTCGAGGTCGTCAGCAAGCGGGTTCCTTCCGCCAGGGAACGTGAGGATCTGATGTTCGCCTGGCGGGTCGCCAAATTTGTCAAGAGTAACGCGATTGTTTATGGGCGCGACGGCATGACGATCGGGGTCGGTGCCGGCCAGATGAGCCGCGTCAACTCGGCCCGGATCGCGGTGATCAAGGCCGAACATGCCGGGCTTGAGGTTCAGGGTTCGGCGATGGCCTCCGATGCCTTCTTCCCCTTCCGCGATGGCATCGATAATGCCGCCGCTGCCGGGGTGACCGCCGTGATTCAGCCGGGTGGTTCGATTCGCGACGAAGAGGTTATTGCCGCTGCCGATGAGCATGGGATAGCCATGATATTCACCCGTATGCGTCATTTTAAGCATTAAGGCTTTTAGCCACAGAGAACACAGAGGTACACAGAGAAAAGCTTTAAGGCGAATTAGCCACGGACCCACAGGGACAGGGGCGGGACGTGAAGCACAACAAAGCCTAGCTCCAAGACAAGATTTAAATTTTATAAATAATAATTTTTGTTTTGCATTTGCCCCGCAGTTGTCCGTGTGTGTCCGTGGCAAAAAAAGAGGTTTTGCCTTCCTCTGTGCTCCTCTGTGATCTCTGTGGCCAACGATTTTAAGGTTATTTCCCAGGAGTCTGAATAATGAAAGTTTTAGTTGTCGGTGGTGGTGGCCGCGAACACGCGCTCTGCTGGAAGATCGGTCAGTCGCCGCTGGTCGAGACCCTCTATTGTGCGCCCGGAAATCCGGGGATCGCGGAACTGGCCGAATGCGTTCATATCGCTGCGGATGAGATCGATGCCCTGCTCGATTTTGCGCTGGCGGAGAAGATCGATCTGACCGTGGTCGGCCCCGAGGTGCCCTTGACCATGGGGATTGTCGACCGTTTTCAGGCGGCTGGTCTCGATATCTTCGGCCCGAATCAGGCGGCAGCCCAGATCGAGGGGAGCAAGGGCTTCTCCAAGGATCTGATGGCGCGGCACAATATCCCGACCGCCGACTATCGAAGCTTCTCCGAGCATGCCGCCGCCGTCGCCTATGTCAAGGCGCAGGGTGCCCCGATTGTGGTCAAGGCCGACGGCCTGGCCGCAGGCAAGGGGGTCATCGTCGCCATGACCGAAGCTGAGGCGCTTGCCGGTATCGACGAGATCATGCTCGCCAAGGTCTTCGGCAGTGCCGGCGCCAGTGTGGTTATCGAAGAGTTCATGGAGGGCGAAGAGGCTTCGTTCTTCGCCTTTACCGATGGCAAGAATATCCTGCCATTGGCCTCGTCGCAGGATCATAAGCGGATCTTCGATGGCGATGAGGGCCCCAATACCGGTGGTATGGGGGCGTACTCTCCGGCACCGGTCGTAACCGCCGAACTGCATGACGAGATCGTTGAGACCATCGTCAGGCCGACTATCGCGGGGATGGCTGCCGATGGCCACCCCTATGTCGGCATTCTGTATGTCGGGCTGATGATCAAGGATGGCAAGCCGCGCGTGGTTGAGTACAATGCGCGCTTTGGCGATCCCGAAGCCCAGCCGCTGCTGATGCGGATGAAGTCGGATATTGTCCCGGTGCTCCAGGCCTGCGCGCGCGGGGAGCTGACCCAGGGCTCGATTGAATGGCACAACAAGGCCGCGGTCTGTGTCGTGCTGGCCTCGGGTGGTTATCCCGCCAGTTTCGCCAAGGGCCTGCCGATCAGCGGTCTCGACGCGGCGGCCCAGCTTGAGGATCTGGTCGTCTTTCATGCCGGGACAGCGCTTAAGGACGGGGCCATCGTCAATAATGGCGGTCGCGTGCTCGGTGTGACCGGTCTGGGTGAGGATGTCGCCGCGGCGATTGCATGTGCCTATCGCGGGGTCGCAAAGATCAGTTGGCCGGATGTCCAGTTCCGTAAGGATATCGGCCGGAAAGCACTCAACCGTTGAACGGCTTCAGCCACAGAGATCACAGAGGGACACAGAGAAAATCTTTGAGGCAATAAGTTTATGCGCCGCAGGGACAAAACGGGACAGGGGCATTTGATTCTTTAGCTTTCGGGTTAGCCAAAAGAAAAGCTTTTGACTTACCTCTGTGTTGCTCTGTGATCTCTGTGGCAAATGCCTTACCAGAATTTTAACCAAATGGAGTCAGTCATGCAGAAAAACCCCCTAGTCGGAATCCTGATGGGCAGCGACAACGACTATGAGATTATGGTCGAGACCGGCAAGGCGCTCAAGCAGTTCGGTATCCCCTTTGAGATGATTGTCTCCAGTGCCCATCGCACCCCCGAGCGGACCGCGACCTTTGTCCGGCAAGCCAAGGAGCGTGGGATGAAGGTATTGATCGCCGGGGCTGGCGCGGCAGCGCACCTGGCCGGAGTTGTCGCGGCCGAGACGACCCTGCCGGTGATCGCGGTACCGATCGATGCAACCGCGATGCGTGGCCTCGATGCCCTGTTGGCGATGGTCCAGATGCCGGCGGGGATTCCCGTCGCGACCATGGCGATCGGTAAGGCCGGCGCGAAAAATGCGGGAATCTTCGCTGCTCAGATCATTGCGGCGAGTGATGAAGGGCTGGCTGCCAAGCTCGAAGATTACAAGCAGGAGCTGGCCGCCGGGGTGATCAAGAAGGCCGAATCGCTACAGCAACGCTTGTTGGATGATGGCTTGGCCTAAGAAGACCGTTATTCGGGCTTCTCGCCGCGGGGGGAGGGGAGAAGGTCCTTTAGAAAGTATACTGTATACTGTTTTTCCGTTGACAGACCCGGTTCTTATGTAATAATTTTCAAGGCTATTTTAGAAACAGTTGTGTTTCTGTAAACTCTCAAGGAGATTGAAATGAAAAAGATGCTAATTCTGTTGGTTGTTGCCGGTCTGGTTGCTGTGACCTCTATGTTCGCTCTGGCCAACAATGGTCCAGCCGAAATCAAGTTCGAAGCAAAGATGGGCGCGGTAACTTTCGATCATGTTGGCCACCAGGGAGCAGTCGCTGATTGCGCTACCTGCCATCACAAGGGTCTTGAAGCGGGTACCTGTAGTAGCTGCCATGGGGTTGATGCTGCTGCACCCAAGGCCAAGAAAGCCTTCCATAAGCTGTGCAAGGATTGCCACAAGGCTCAAAGTGGTCCTACCAAGTGTAAGGAATGCCACGTTAAGTAAGGCATAGCTGCAAAAGTTGTATTTCACAGGGCCGGTCTGTTCGCAGACCGGCCCTGTGCGTTTTCTGGAGCGGTTGGCGCCGGTATTGCGAGTGCACTGAACGGCTTTTCGCTGGATTCGAGGAGTTGAATCCTGTACCCTTGCGGCACTTTTATTGT
>JAAXQE010000104.1 GCA_012974425.1 Geopsychrobacter sp. | reverse complement strand
CAAAAAAAGGGCCAACTGACAAATGCCAGCCGACCCTTGATAAACCCGAAACAATGCGAATCGTCTTAACGGACCTGAACAACTTCCTTGACCGCCGGGAGTTTCTCCATCAGGGTCTTTTCGATCCCCATCTTCAAAGTCATGGTCGACATCGGGCAAGAACCACAGGCACCGGTCAGACGCACGCTCACGATACCCTCTTCAGACACATCAACCAATTCAACATCGCCGCCATCAGCCTGTAGCATGGGGCGAACCTGATCCAAAACTTCTTCAACCTGTGCTCTCATCTGGAATTTCCTCTCGAAATAATGCTACTAGAAACCTTCTTGGTCACGATTATAACCCAAACTCCGAAAACCCGGCAAGTCAAGATTTCACACCATGTCTGGCAATATGCCGATAGCGCTGATCGGCCGGGCACAGAGCAGCTCTGGCTCGCCCAGCCCCTTCGTCTGGAGTAACACCTTAAAGCTCTCGCCCATCCCGCCATCCGGCAGGATCAGGTTCTTCAGGGTCATGCGCAGAGCCTGGGCACGTTTCGGATCGGACTCAAGTGCCTGCAGCCGGATCAACTCCTCGAGAAACCCGAGGCCCATCAGAAAGCGATACTGTTCGCCAAAGTAAACTGTTGCAAAGCCCTGCTTAGCTGCAACCTTTTCCAACAGGCTGAAGTTGACATGGGCGGTAATATCCTGACAACCGACATGCTGGTAGGGATTATCGCTCGACTGATGACGATGATAGCAGAGCAAGGTGCCGGTACGCCGCCAAGGCGCCAAGAGTTCTGCTGCGGGGTAACCGTAATCGACGGTAAGTACCGCACCGCGCTCCAGCTTCTGAGTGACCTGTTCCATCCAGTCGAGCGAAGCCAGATTTACCTCGGCACGATTCCCCTCGACGAGTGGTTGCTGCACCAATTGAAAATAATCCGCGAGGCGTGGGTCGCTCAGTGGCGCAAATTCTTCAACGAAGGCGCCTTCGACATAGTTGACCATGACCTCCTGGAGTCTATTGTCCTGTTTTTCAACCAGATGGACCGGAAAGGCATCAACCAGCTCGTTAGTCAAGAAACAGCCGCTAAACGTCTCAAGTCCAGAAAACTCACACCAGTTTATCCGCCCGGCAGCAACATGGGCAGCTAACCGCTCTCTCTGGCGATTGCGATGATCGGGGCTCAGCTCAATGATGCGATATTCGACCTGTGCATATAGCTCTGGAGTCTCATCTGCCAGGGCATCCAGAATATCAAGGCAGAGAAACCCTTCGCCGGCGCCCTGCTCTACCAGCGTGAAAGGCCCCTCTCCCATGAGTTGCCAGAGTTGCACGATCTGTCGCGCTATCAGCCTGCCGAACAGGGAATGGACACTCGATGAGGTGAAAAAATCACCCTGCTTACCAATCCGGGTCCGTGACGAGGTGTAATAACCGTACTCGGGATGATAGAGGCACAGCTCCATGTAGCGGGCAAAGCTGATCGGCCCCTGCTGTTCAATCAGCTGGCTTATTTCGGCTTTTAATGCTGTGGATTCTTCGGTCTCGATGTCGTTCATCTAGATTAGGTCCAATATGAATGATTAAAAAAACTATGTGGGCATACATGAGCGCAATTAAAGCAAACGCTCATTAGTCAGGGGAGCAATCAGGGCGCCCCACTCAAAACCGGCAACCGGTAAAGTTTAGCCCAGGCCTCTATCCCGCCCCTGAGATCGTAGACTTCGGGATAGCCTTTTCGGACAAGGTACTCAGCGACCTGAGAACTACGTGAGCCGACCGCACAATAGATCAGCAAGGGTCGATCAGTAGGGATTTCACCAATTCTGGCCAGGAAATTATCGATCGGAATCAGGCGCGATCCAGCCAAACGGGCCTGAAAGTATTCCTGCGGGGTCCTGACATCGAGCAGGTAGAGTTCTGCGTTCTCCCTTAACATTTTCTGTGCAGCCGGCGAATCGACATTTTGGACACCTGCAGCCAGGCTCAAAGAGCACATAGCGCAGACCAACAGCAGGGCAAAGATCATCTGTTTAATCAATTTCAAACTCCTGTGTAAAAATATTTCGCGCCATCATATTCAACTTCCCTTATATTTTCCACCCTAGATATTCCATGACAGCTTGCAGCGCTTGAATTGAAGTAGAAACCATGCCATTATATGCTGCTAAATTGCACTGACCACGAACCGAAAATTGGGACATAAAACCTATGCAAATTGATCGAAGTTTAGCCTTGGAGATGGCCAGAATCACCGAAGCAGCTGCGGTAGAATCTGGGCGCTGGGTTGGCCGGGGCGATAAAATTTCTGCCGATGCGGCGGCCACAACCGCCATGCGTGACACCTTGAACCGCATGGACATCGACGGCACTGTCGTCATCGGCGAAGGCGAAATGGACGAGGCGCCGATGCTCTATATCGGTGAGCGGCTTGGTCGAGGCGGGACAAAGGTCGACATTGCCGTCGACCCCCTCGAAGGGACCAACATCTGCGCAAACGGGGCAAACGGGGCCATCGCAACCATTGCCATGGCGCCAACTGGCGGCTTTCTCCACGCCCCAGATATGTATATGGATAAACTCATTACCGGTCCGGCCGGTCAGGGCGTCGTCGATATAGTTAAAAGTGCGGGGGAGAATGCCAGACTCCTGGCACGCGCCAAGGGCTGCGCCGTTCAAGACCTGACGGTGGTCCTCCTCAACCGCCCACGCCACCAGAAAGCGATCGACGATCTGCGCAATGTTGGAGCACGTATTCTACTCATTGAAGACGGCGATGTCGCCCCCGGGGTTGCCACTGGCATCGAGGGCAGTGGTATCGATATGGTGATGGGAGTTGGCGGCGCACCCGAGGGGGTCCTGACCGCCGCTGCAGCCCGCTGCTTCGGCGGCTTCATGCAGGGTCGGCTTATCTTTACCTGCGACGAAGAGCGCGACCGCGCACGCAGCATGGGAATCGATGCCCTCGACCGCACCTATTCTGCAGAAGAGATGGCACAAGGCGAAGTCTTCTTCGCCGCGACCGGCGTCACCAACGGCGACCTGGTGCGCGGCGTGCGCTATTTTGCCGGCGGAGCCCGCACCCACACCGTGGTCATGCGTTCGGCGAGCCGCACGGTGCGCTTCATTGAAACCCTGCATTACTTCGATTATAAACCGGGCTACACAAACTAAGCCCGAGCGGCACAGCATATATTCATTCTGTTATTGGTGCATTTGACACAACAACCCTGACCAGACAACCAAAGTCAGGCAGACTGGAGAAGAGAAAGATGGCGATCATCACGGTTTCCCGCGAGATGGGTAGCGGCGGCATCCCTATCGTTCAAAAAGCAGCCGAAGCACTCGGATACCGACTCATTGACGGCGAAATGATCGAGACCATAGCGCCAGAATATGGTCTGACTCGTGAAATTCTGACTCAGATAGATGAAAAACCCCCTGCATTCATTGAGCATCTCGATCGCCAGATCGAGCTGGGCATGAATCGCATCCAACTGATTGTTCTGGAGCAGGCGCTGCAAGGCGACGTAGTTATCTACGGCCGCGGTGGACAAGACCTGCTTGCAGGGATCGACAATGTCTTCCGGGTCCGGGTCATCGCGCCATTCGATCTACGGGTTGAGCGCTGGGCCGAGCGCGAGTGGATCGATCCAGATCTGGCGTACACACTGGTCCGCAAAAACGATCAGCAACGCGCCGGATTCATCAAGTACTACTATGACCGCGACTGGGACAATCCGATCGACTACGATCTGATCATCAATACCGCCAAACTGAGCGAAGAGACTGCAGTGCGCCAAATTATCACCGGAGTCAAAGACGAAAATTTGCTGCAGATGAAATCGCAATCGAAAGAGCGGTTGCGCGACCTGATCATCCAGAAAAAAATCCAGATCACCCGACACGCCGATAAACGCATCGAAGACCTGACCTTTAAGATCGGTGTCGCACAGGGCCATGTCACCATGGATGGCCATGTCTACAGTGAAGCGGAGAAGCTGGCTGCTATCGATGATGCTAAATCGACCGACGGCGTAACCGGGGTCACGGCGAATCTCAAGGTTGTTGGCTATCGTTCGGCGCCGCAAGAGCACTAATAATTACGGAAATTCCAACTTAAGCGTTGATATCCACCAGCCTGAAAAGTGCAGGCTGCGGCACAGGAGAAATTCGAAATGGCTGGACACAGTAAATGGGCAAACATCAAACACCGCAAGGGCGCTCAGGACGCCAAGCGGGGTAAGATTTTCACCAAACTGATTAAAGAGATCACCGTTGCGGCTAAAATTGGTGGCGGTGATCTGGAGTCAAACGCGCGCCTGCGTCTGGCAGTTGACAAAGGCAAACAGGGCAACATGCCGAAGGACAACATTGAACGTGCGATCAAAAAAGGGACCGGCGATCTCGATGGCGTCACTTACGAAGAGGGTATCTTCGAAGGCTACGGCCCTGGTGGTGTCGCGGTTATCGTCGAGTTCATGACCGACAACCGGACCCGGACCGTCGCGGATGTGCGTCACGCCTTCAACAAATATGGCGGCAGCCTGGGCGTCAGTGGCTCGGTTGCCTTTATGTTTGATCGCAAGGGACAGATCTTCTTTGACGGGGGCACAGACTTCGATACGATCTTCGAGGCGGCCTTAGAAGCTGGCGCCGAAGATGTCAAAGAGGAGGATGGCACCATCGAAGTCCTGACCGATCCTGCCGAATTTGAAAATGTCCGCAATGCCCTGGAAGGTCAGGGCCTTAAATTCCAGAATGCCGAAGTCACCATGATCCCGCAGAACATGAACCCGGTTGAAGGTAAACAAGCTGAGTCGCTTATGAAGATGCTCGACGTACTGGAAGACAACGACGATGTCCAGGCGGTCCACGCCAACTTCGACCTTTCTGACGAAGAGATGGAAAGGATCATGGGGTAAAACTGTTCGAGGTGCGAGGTGCGTTGTTCGATCCTGAACTTCGAACGTCGCACTCCGAACGTCCCACCTCGGTTTTATGATAATTCTAGGCATAGACCCAGGCAGCCGGATCACCGGATACGGCCTGATCGAACAGCAGGGGAATCGTCTGCTGCATATCGACAACGGCGCGATTAGGACCCGCAGCGAATCTCCCCTGGCAGAGCGGCTGCTCCTGATCTACACCCAACTTGAAGAGCTGATTCAAAAGTTTCAACCCGATGCCATGGCGGTTGAGCAGGTGTTTGTCGCAAAAAACCCCGCATCAGCGCTCAAACTCGGTCATGCCCGTGGTGTCGCCCTGCTGGCGGGTGTCAAAGCAGATTTACCAGTCGCTGAGTACACGGCACTCCAGGTCAAAAGCGCGGTTACCGGCTACGGACGAGCGGCCAAGGCCCAGATTCAGCAGATGACGCGGACCCTGCTCTGTCTGCCCGATATCGCCCAGGAGGATGCAGCCGACGCCCTGGCAGTCGCCATCTGCCATGCCCACAGTCATAAACTGGCCGACCAGGTTGCCCGCCACTCACTGTTGCGCAGAGGAAGATCATGATCGCCCTACTCTCTGGAGAGATTGCTCAACGCCAGCCGGAAGCCATCGTCATCGATGTTGGTGGCGTCGGCTACCGGGTTCAGATCCCGCTCTCAACCTTCTACAGCCTCCCCGAGCAGGGTAAAGTCTCTCTGCACATCCATACCCATGTCAAGGAGGATGCGATCAACCTCTTCGGTTTTCTCTCCGTCGAGGAGAAGAATTTTTTCGCACTGCTTATTTCTGTTTCCGGCGTCGGGCCCAAGCTTGCGATCAACGTCCTGTCGCATATGCCTGCTGGCGAATTAGCCCTGGCCCTCGTCGAGGCAGATATCCCGCGTCTCACCAGCATCCCCGGAATTGGTAAAAAGAGTGCCGAACGCCTGGTCCTTGAGCTGCAAGACAAGGCAGCAGGCTTCGCCCTTGACGAGATCAGCAGCTCCGCGCCTGTCGGCAGAACTCTTCCGACCGGACTAAGGGAAGATGCCATCTCGGCCCTGATCAATCTCGGCTACAAGGAAAACCTGGCGAACAAAGCAGTCAAGGGCCTTGAGTACCCACCCGGCACCCCCTTAGAAGAGATTCTTAAAAAAGCCCTGCAACTATTGCGCAAATCATAATTTGCCCTTATCGAATCGAGTTATAAATGGAAGAGCGCTTGATAACGGGCCAACAGAAGAATGAGGATCAACTCTTCGAAAGCGGGTTACGCCCGAAAACCCTGCAGGAATACGTGGGTCAGACCAAGGCCAAAAGAAACCTGCAGGTCTTCATTGAGGCCGCCCGCAAGCGCCAGGAATCCCTCGACCACGTGCTCTTCTTCGGCCCGCCGGGACTGGGCAAGACCACTTTGGCCAATATTGTTGCGCAGGAGATGGGGGTCGCAATCAAAAGCACCTCTGGCCCGGTGATCGAAAAGGCTGGCGATCTGGCTGCGGTGCTAACCAACCTTGAAGAGGGCGATGTGCTCTTCATCGATGAAATCCACCGCCTCTCGCCCGTTGTCGAGGAGATCCTCTACCCGGCGATGGAGGACTACCAACTCGACCTCATGATCGGTCAGGGCCCTTCAGCGCGCAGCATCAAGCTGGACATTCCCCGCTTTACCCTGGTCGGGGCAACCACAAGAGCTGGATTACTCTCGTCGCCACTGCGTGACCGCTTCGGCGTTATCAGCCGGCTCGAATTTTATACCGATCAGGAACTGACCCAGATCGTCAAGCGCAGCGCACGAATCCTCGATCTGTCTATCGATGCCGAAGGGGCCGCTGAAATTGCCCGGCGCAGCCGTGGCACGCCCCGGATCGTCAACCGCCTGCTGCGCCGGGTGCGCGACTTTGCCGAGGTCGAAGAGGATGGCCTGATCACAAAAGAGGTGGCTGATCGCTCGCTGGCGCGGCTCGAGGTCGACAGTAACGGGCTGGACTACATGGACCG
>JAAXQE010000302.1 GCA_012974425.1 Geopsychrobacter sp. | reverse complement strand
GGCCAGGGGTTTGCCGCCGGTCGCCAGAATGACCCGGTCGGGTTGCAACTCTTTGAGCAGTTCGCTATCGACCAGGGTAGCGAGGCGGGTTTCGATACCAGCGGCTGCGACCTGATGGGCCAGGTCCTGCGCCAGGAAGCGGAATTCGGTGCGACCCGGCGGGGTGCCAGCCAGGTCGAGTTGGCCGCCGAGTTGATCCGCTTTTTCACAGAGGCATACTTGATGTCCTTGGCGTGCCGCCGCAAGGGCAGCGCTCATGCCACCGGCGCCACCACCGACCACCAGCACCTTCAGCGGGTCTTGCGTCGCTGCGGGGATCTCTTCATCCTCATGACCGGCGCGCGGGTTGCACAGACATTCGACTCTCTGAAACTTGAACAGCGCATCGAAGCAGCCCTGTCCGCAGGCGACGCAATGCACCAGTTGACTCTCCTTGCCGCTGGCCGCCTTGTTCGGCAGCTCGGGGTCGGCGATCAGCGCGCGTCCCATCGCTACGCCATCGCACCAGTCCTGAGCGATAAGTTCGCGGGCTGTCTGCGGATCGTTGATGCGGTGTCCGGCAATCACCGGGATAGAGACCTGCTGGCGGATGTTGCGCGCCAGATAGGCGAAGGCGCCGCGTGGTACCTTGGTCACGATCTGCGGCATCTGCGCTTCGTGCCAGCCGACATTGATGCTTAAGGCCTCGGCGCCAGCTTTTTCGAGCTCGGTAGCAAACAGCTGCAGGTTTTCGCGGCCGATCCCGCCGGGCATGAAATCGTTGCCGTTGATCCGCACCAAAAGCGGCAGGCCGGTCTCCTGCTTGATCGCCCTGATCACTTCCAGCCCGAAACGCATCCGGTTTTCGAGGGAACCGCCCCAGCGGTCTTCGCGCTGGTTGGTCAGGGGCGAGAGAAATCCACTGATCAGATAGCCGGTGCCGGCCAGGACCTCGACCGCATCAAACCCGGCGGCCTCGACCCGTTTTGCGGCGGCGACAAAGGCGACAATCAACGCTTCGATCTCGGCATCACTCAGCTCGCGCGGGGTTTCGTTGGTCAGGCGTGAAGGGACCGCCGAGGGCGCAACCGGCTGCAGGCCGCCGGTCAGCATCGAGTGGTTATAGCGTCCGGCGTGGTTGAGTTGGACAAAAGCCTTGGCGCCGCCGGCATGGATGGTTTCAGCCAGCCGGGTCAGGCCGGGGATGAAACTGTCGTCATGGGCCCCGATGTGACCCGCGTGGGCCGCGAGCAGGTCGATACTGGCGTAACCGACGCCGATCAGCCCGGCTCCGCCCTTGGCACGGGCCGCATAGAAGGCGCAGAGCTTATCGCTGACCAGATAATCCTCAGCCATATTCAGGTGCATAGCGGGCATCAGAATCCGATTCTTGAGGGTCAGGCTTCCCAGTTGCCAGGGAGTGAAAAGCGGATCAGTCATGGTCTTCTTCTTTCATTGAAGTTGCCCGAAATCGACGGCCAGGGTGGAGAACAGACCGTGCTGCTCGAGGGCGTGTTGTAACAGTTCTGGTGCGTTGAGCAGGTCCTGCATGAAGATGATCTCTGAGGCCTTGAGGTAGGTGTGGAAGAGCGATAACTCGCGCTCACCAAACAGGCGGCTGACTAAGGAGGCGACATCTTGCTCTGCGGCATAGGGCTTCAGGCGGCTGGCGCGATCGATCAGTTTGCGCAGGTAGAAGAGGATTGTCTCATCCACCGAATCGATACTGTGACGATGGCCTGGCAGAATCTGGCAGTCGCGCAGGCTGGTCAGATTGGTCAGGCTGGTACAGTAGGCCCGATAGTTGTGAAAACGGCCATTAAAGTTCAGCAGGTTAATATCGAGCAGGGGTGACTGAAAGATACCGCGCAGCAGCACGTCGCCGGTGATCGCCTGATCTGCAATGCGGTAGACCAGATCGCTCTGCGAATGACCCGGACAGGGGAGCACTTCGATGCCGAGACTGCGGCAGATATCTGTGTTTTCAACCACCTGATACTGCTGCGGAAATGCTGGAAAGGTTGAATCACTATCGATCTCGGCCAGCAGTCTGTCGAGATAGCTCTGTTCGAAGCCGTAGCCCCTCATCACAGCCATCATCCCGTCCAGGCGCTTGCGATGGTTGACGATCTTGTCGACGTCGCGCTG
>JAAXQE010000233.1 GCA_012974425.1 Geopsychrobacter sp. | reverse complement strand
GGGTCGCCAAAAACCTGGGTCCAGTCGGCAAATCCGAGATTGGTGGTGATCACCATTGAACCACTACAAAGGGGTGGACGACACCCCGCCCTAACTCCTACTCAGCCTGCCTTATAGCCCATTGACCATAAAACGGGCTTATCGTCTTTAGGCTATATTTTCTTTTTATAGCCCATTGACCATAAAACGGGCTTATAGCCTATTGACTATATTTTCATTTTATAGCTTAATGGCTATAAAGTTCACTTTAAATCTACCTCAAGGAGGTTGGTATGAGGACGAAGACAACGTCACCTGAAAGTCTTGGCCATATTTTACGATCTGTGCGCAAAAATAAAAGCCTCAGCCAAACAGAAGCAGGAAAATCAGTGGGCATTGACCAACCTACCCTGTCAAAAATCGAGAGGGGCGAGTCCAATGTCCGCATAGATACTCTATTCCGCCTGTTGGCCGCGCTAGATATGGAAATGATCGTAAAACCTCGCGATAGGATATCCAACCAAAGCGAAGGAGACAACTGGTAAATGGGGCGCAAACGTCAAAGAGCAGAGTTGTTCGTTTTCATGAATGGGAAAAAGGTAGGCCTTCTTTCGCAGACGCCTCATGGAAGGCTTGCTTTCAAATACGACACAACCTGGCTTACCAATGAATCAGGGCGGGCTCTATCGCTCTCCATGCCCTTAACGGATCAGACCTATACGGGAGATATCGTCGAAAACTATTTCGACAACCTCCTTCCCGACAGCCTGCCGATCAGAAATCGCATGCAAAAAAGATTCGGCGCTAAATCAAACAGGGGGTTTGATTTGTTATGGCACGTCGGTCGAGACTGCGTCGGGGCAATACAACTCTCCCCTGAAGACATCCAAGTCGATGTACAAAAGATTGAATCAGAGCCGCTGACTGATTCCGATATTGCCGAAACACTCAAGAACTATAGAACCATGCCACTGGGTATGCGAGAGGATAGGGAATTTAGAATTTCGATGGCCGGAGCGCAGGAAAAAACAGCCTTCCTAAAGCTCAAAGGAGAATGGCACCTCCCCTTAGGGACAACTCCAACAAGCCACATCTTTAAGCTCCCAATAGGCCGTATCGAACACAATGATATGGACTTGAGCGACAGTGTAGAAAACGAATGGCTTTGCCATGCCATTTTCAAAGCTTATGGCCTTCCCATTGCTCATACAGAAATGATGACATTCAAAGAGACAAAAGCTCTGATTGTCGAACGATTTGATCGACGCTGGGCGCCGGACCAGTCATGGCTGATGCGTCTTCCGCAAGAAGATATGTGCCAGGCACTAAACACCCCGCCAGAATTGAAGTATCAATCAGACGACGGTCCTGGTATTAAAAAAATCATGAAACTTCTCTTAGGCTCGGATAAAAGCCTTGAAGACCGAAAAACCTTTATGACTCAGATCTTTCTATTCTGGATATTGGCCGCCACCGACGGTCATGCCAAGAACTTCAGTATATTTCTGCTTCCCGGAGGTACATTCAGGCTCACTCCGGCGTATGATGTCATATCGGTCTATCCCTTAGTAGCCAGTGGCCATATGCACCAGAGAAAAGTCCACATGGCAATGTCACTGCAAGGCCAAAAGCCTCACTATGCCTGGGAGCGGATGCAACCTCGTCACTGGCTAGCAACAGCCAAGCAGTGTAATTTCCCTCACGACGAGATGCTCCAGATTATCGACAGAATTTCAGGGGAGATGGACCAAGTCATCAAGTCCGTTGAGGATATTCTTCCCAAAGGTTTTCCGACAGAAATTGCTACACCAATTTTTGATGGTATGAGAAAAGCGAGAGACCGCATAAAGTGACATTGGTCATGATCATATCAATCTGATCGATCAGCTTAACAGTCTACCTGATCATGGGGCAGCGATCAGAATGAACAGGTGACCAGATCGATCAACCTCAACATGACCGACTCCCCTTGCTTTTCACAGGGGGAATTGTTACACAATTTGTTACACAAATCTTTCAATTGTGACACTACAGAGGAAATCAGGAGTCGCAATTTCAACTAGTTAGAAAGACGAAAAGCGGGTAAAAAGTGGCGAGATTCTCTCATCTGCCTCCGCCAATTGAAAAGCCCGCTCCCGTTAAGGAGTGGGCTTTTT
>JAAXQE010000166.1 GCA_012974425.1 Geopsychrobacter sp. | reverse complement strand
CTTCTGAGGGGGACAGGCACCTTTTAATGTTTCGGACGATGAGGTTTGCAGCACCGGTCCCAGAATAGTTCTTTGGCAGTTCAAGCCCTGATTTGAGTAAGCTATAGACCCGCCGCTATAGCTTCTCCAACAACAAGCTACCGACCGAATAACCGGCACCAAACGAACAGATAATACCTTTATCTCCAGCAGTCAAATCCTCATGGAACTTGTGAAAAGCCACAATGGCACCGGCGGATACGGTGTTGCCGTATTCTTCAAGAACGTTAGGTGCCTCATTCGGCAGCGCTTTACGACCCAACAGCTTCTGCGCCGCAAACTGGTTCATATTGATATTGGCCTGATGCAGCCACATCCGCTGGATGTCTGAACTTTCGATACCATAATCTTCGATCTGCTGGCTCACCAGATTAACGACCATTGGCAAAAGCTCCTTGAACACCTTTCTGCCCTCCTGAACAAACCATTGATCAGGCTCGAAGAAACGTTCCAGGGTCAAATCAGCTTCTGCTCGTGTCAGATAGCTGAGATCCGTACGGATATTGTTAGAGAAGGTCGTTGTCAACTGACGATCAAGGATCTGGAACAGTTGTTCACCGGCGGCTGTCTCTTTGCGCTCAAGGACGACAGCGGTGGCAACATCACCGAAGATAAAATGGCTATCGCGATCGCGAAAATTGAGTTGTGGAGTGAAAAATTCAGGGCTGACTACCAGCGCACAGGTCGCTGTACCAGAGATAAGGGCATCGATCGCCATCGAGATGGCAAAGGTGGCAGAAGAACAGGCTACCGACATATCAAAAGCGTAGCCGCCACAACCGAGAGCTTGTTGAATTTCTATCCCAACCGCTGGCCAGGGACGCTCAGAAGTAGATGCACCGCAAATCACCAGGTCAATCTCTTCCGGCTTTTTACCGGCTCGACCCAGAGCTTCCGTTGCTGCAGCAACGGCCATCTCCGCACTGATCGAAAGTTCTTCCTTCGCACGCCTGGGAACCACCGGCATCATCCGATCAACATCGAGGATGCCTTCCTTGAACATGGCATAGCGTTGTTTGATCCCTGATACTTTTTCGATAAATTCCACGCTCGAATGCTGCAGTTCGGCGACTTCTCCCCGCACAATGTCCTCTGCATTCTCGGCGTTGAACTTATTAACATAGGCACTATGCGCCTGGACCAATTCTTGGTTGCTGATCGAGTGAGGAGGGGTAAACAGGCCGGTGCCGCTAATGACTACCGGGTTTCTATTTGGAAGTCTTTGCATCTACTTTTCCTTTTCTGCTAAACAGAGAAATGGTTGGTCATACGTGGGGTCTAACATATTATGACAATCGTCCTGCCGGTGATATCTCCTCGAACAGAACCATCAAAGGCGTCCTTCCTGCCGCAGCTTGTCCATGTGGGATTCAATATTCATTATTGCAAATGGACGTAAATGCTGGGCAACATCGTCATAGAGGATATCGAGAATCTGATTTTGTGATTTACCGCTGGCAGATAATTTCATGATCTCATCTTCCCGCTGACGACGGTGCTGCAAGGTGGAGGCAAGACGAAAGGTACTTCGCATCGGCATACCGTGTGACGGAACAATAACAGCTGGATCGAGGGCAATAATCTTCTCCAGTGTTTGAAAGTATGTTGCCATACTTCCCTCCGGTGCGGGTAGTACCACCGTTCCGGCACTCTGGACCAGATCACCAACAATAAACCAACGCAACGATTCAGGAGCAAGTGCGAGCTGACCAGCATCGTGCCCTGGCACCTCATACACCCGAACAGCCTCACCTTTCCAGCTGGTCAATTTATCCCCTTTCCGCTTTATCTCAACCTGTATGTTGGATAAATAGTCGGCGCCATATTCTTGGGTTATGCGAGAACAGGTGTATTCACTCATACAGACCGGCAGGTTTAAGTGCCGGGCCAACTCTGGAGCATGTTCATGATGATCGCGATGATGGTGGGTTATAAACAGGGCATCTACGCCATCATCACCCAGCGTACGCAACAGTTTTTTTAGCACCTGCGGAGATTCAGGGGAGGGATCGATGAGGATTTTTGGCTCACCTTCGTCACCGATTAAAAAAGCATTGGTTCGTTTGACCGGCGGGAAGGTGCAGGACGGGATCGGCAGTATGTG
>JAAXQE010000309.1 GCA_012974425.1 Geopsychrobacter sp. | reverse complement strand
TAGCCTTTTTGGATATTTGCAGTGCGAACCCGAGAGCCAGCCAGGCAACTTATAAACTGCAAAAGTAGTCAGTCCTCAGATTGAAATAGAAGCGCCGGTCAAATTGAACTACGCTTTTTTGGTTGATAGGTTCCCGTGATATTTTTCAATCGACACGAAGTCGATAGACCTCTTCGTTCAGGGCCTGAACCCCCGCCGCTTTGAGCATTTGATGCTTTTGCAGGGTCGATTCGGAATGGATCTTTTCAAGCGTGCACCAGTCACCGAACAGTTCGGCGAGCTCTGCCTGGGGCACCGAAAAGGGCGGACCTGGGCGCTGCTGCTGGTCATAATCGTAACTGATGCACAGCATCTGGCTGCCTGATTTCAAGAGCCGACCAAGCTGACGGACGTAGTCCCGGCGCATCTCTAGCGGCAGGGCGACCAGCGCACCCCGGTCGTAGACTGCGGCAAGCGGGCCGGTCTGTTGCTCGGTCAGGGCGAAGAAATCACCGCAGAATATTGTGAGCTGATCAAGCTGGTAACAGCGGAAGCCGTCGACCAGGCTGATGGTCGGTTCAAGCTTGTTCTCCTGCCAGAACTCTTCGACCGCCTGCTGACTCAGCTCGACGCCGAAGACCCGATAACCCTGCTCACACAGCCAGAGCAGGTCGAGGCTTTTGCCACAGAGCGGCACCAGAACCTGGGCGCCATCCGGCAGATTCAGGCTGGGGAAATATTGCTGCAAAAAATGATGCACCTCATCCTTGTGAAAACCGATCTCGCGGAGTTGCCAGCGGCGGTGCCAGAAGCCTGTATCCAATTTTCGATCCTCCCATGCTCTAACTATCGTTGCGGTAGCCGTGAGTTGCTTGCTGCGGGGCTCGATCTTAGCATAAAGCTGTCCCGCTCAGAACAATCAGATGAGGCCGCTCTCAACAAATCACCAGATTGCGTAGCTGAAGTTCCCCCCGCTTGACAATATCCCCACAACCGGCCAATTAAGTTTGGTTCTGTTCCATTTTGTGTGGGAGGATAGGGAAATATCCCTAATTACTTCTAGGAAAGCGAATATGGCCAGAATACAACATGTGCCGATGCCGTGCCCTCTATGTGATCACTGGGCGGTGCATAAAATCGAGGCGGATCCAGATGTTTTGATCAACTGTACTCATTGTGATCAGACCAACCCGCTCGTTATCCGCCGCAGCGATCTCCCGACCCTTATTCGTGAAGCCCGGGAAAATTATATTCGCGCTGCCGAGCTTCACCCTCAGCTACGCGAGCTGCGTGCTCCGGGTGATTCGATAGCTCTGCAAGAACTGGATTCGTAAATAAGAACCCTGTGCCCAGTTGCGGGAACACGCCAGCAAACTCATATGAACAATACTAATGAACAATTTGTCTCCCTCACCGACAGGCACCCGTACCAGCGCTTGCTCAGTTATCCCGCCGATAATCCAGAGCAACAAGCGCAGTACCGGCAGCAACTGCAGCAGATCGGGGTCGAATGCTTACTGGCTGCAGGACCTGCACGGCTGGCCGGGTTACCACTTTTGGGAGTCGGTTATTGCGGGTTGGTGATTGCCGGAATTTGGCAGGAACGCGCGGTAGCCATCAAGCTACGCCGCCACAGCTGTCAGCAGGCCAACCTCAATGAGGAGGCGCGCATCCTGCGA
The DNA here is from genome assembly GCA_012974425.1 of Geopsychrobacter sp. Classification (GTDB taxonomy): domain Bacteria; phylum Desulfobacterota; class Desulfuromonadia; order Desulfuromonadales; family Geopsychrobacteraceae; genus Geopsychrobacter. The sequence goes on along the minus strand of JAAXQE010000309.1, from coordinate 489 downwards.
CAGGCGAATCTACTGCACATCGGGCCACAGCTTTACCGTCAACAGGGTGATCTCCTGGTGATGGAACGCTTGAGTGGTCACTCTTTTAAGACCTGGTTGCAGCTTTTGCGCGCAGAAGATGCCCCTAAATTAAGCAGAATGCTCCAGCGCTTACTCTGGCAAGGGTTTTATCTCGATGAAGCGGGGATTGACCATGGCGCCCTGCGCTGTGTCGCTGAGCATGTTTTTATTGACGATGAACGCCTGACCATAATCGACTTCAGTCACAGCAGCACTAACCGACGCCCCAACAATGTGACCTCACTGGTCGCCGGGCTATTGTGGGGGACCCAGTTAGCGCAAGACATTCGCAGGCTTCTGCTACTGCCCGAGCGAGACGCCTTGTTGCCATGGCTGCAACAGTACAAACACAGACCAGAGCGTTGCCACTTCCATGCACTGTTGCACGCCCTCGGTCTAAATGAGCAGGTTAGCTATGCCGTTGGCGAT
>JAAXQE010000119.1 GCA_012974425.1 Geopsychrobacter sp. | reverse complement strand
CGAGTTCCCACTTCAAGTCTTCTATGATGGCCGTTGCGCGATATGCAGTCGGGAGATGCAACTTTTGCAACGCCGCGAATGTGCGGGTCGGCTCGTCTTCTTCGATATCAGCGCCCCAGACTTCATGGCCGCAGAACAGGGCCGCAGCAAAGCAGACTTCATGAAAGAGCTCCACGTCCGCGATGGCGCAGGGCGGTTCCATACCGGGGTCTCCGCCTTTGCCAGAATCTGGAGCGCTTTCCCCGAATCCCTCCTCAGCCGCCTGCTCGAACGCATCCTCGCTCTTCCGGGGATCCATCAGGGCGCCGCTATCGGCTACGCGACCTGTCCCCAAGACCAGTTGCCACGACGCGAGCTGTCGATTGCCCTAAAACGGATGCTGGTGGCCGCTGAAGGGCCAATGAGCCCCTTGCGACAGGAGATATGACATGAAAGTAATTCTGACCCTCTGTGTAATAATCACCTTAGCCATGGCTGGCTGCGCACCATATTCCGGGCCCAAAGAACAGACCGGAACCCTGCTGGGTGCGGGTGCCGGAGCCCTGCTCGGCTCTCATGTCGGCAGCGGCAAGGGGAGCCTGGTCGCCGTAGCCATCGGCACTCTGGCCGGAGCCCTGATCGGACAGGACATCGGGCGCTCACTCGATCAGGCCGACCGAATCGCCATGGAAAAAAACGCCCAATACGCGCTGGAACACGCCCCGACCAACACCTCGACCCCCTGGCGTAACCCCGATTCCGGCAATGGCGGAGCGATCACACCAATTGAAACCTATAAGGCAAAAAGCGGCGCTTATTGTCGCGAATACCACCAGTCTGTCTATATCGGCGGGAAAGAACAACAGGCCTATGGCACCGCCTGCCGGCAAGCGGATGGCTCATGGAAGATCATCCGTTAGGGACTGGTTGGCCCAGGGATACTCATCACGAACGTTCAGGGGCGGGTGTAACCGCTCCCCGCCCTTGAACGTTTAACTTCTCAACATCCGCGTTCGTTCGCGCCGCTCGGCAAAGTCGAACTCATGGCTCATGCGCCAGACCAGCTTCATCCGTCGCCATGAGTTCGGCACGCGGTTGAGGAGCACACCGACTCCCACCACAACAAAGACCACCCCCTGTACCCCCCCATAATGAAAGCGATATTCACTCCGCAGGAACTGATCTCCCACTTCGAGGAGAAATGCACAGAGCGCTGCGTAGCAGGCCAGCCGCAGTGCGAGCTTGAGGATTAAGCGCGGCCGGATCAGGCCGGTGGCATTTTTGTCTGCCAGTATTTTCCAGCGGCGCGCGAAGAACCCATGCACACAGAAGAGCAGCCCGAGCAGGCTGTCGGCAAGGCGGAGCAAGAGATAGCCCGCCAGCAGGCCCCAGCATATTGCGATAACGACGAGAGTGATACTCATGGGGACATCCTCTAAGAAAAGTGGAACCAATTTCGGTCAAAATACGCGTCCTTGTCCCGAAGGTCCAGCATTAAGAGAAAGGACTTGCCGCAGACTCACCCCGCATGCTAACAGAGCGGGACTTTTTATACGGAGATTCTGATGATCCATCTGACCAACATCAAGAAACAGCACGGCTCGCACATCCTGTTCAACAATGCCAGCCTGCAGATCCTGCCCGGTAGTCGCAGTGGGCTGGTCGGCCCAAACGGCGCGGGCAAATCGACGATCTTCCGCCTGATTACCGGCGAAGAAGACCTGGATGCGGGCGCTATCAGTTGCGGCAAGAAGGTTGTGATCGGTTACTTCTCGCAGGATGTCGGCGAGATGGCGGGCCGCTCGGCGTTGGCCGAGGTGATGGCCGCTTCAGCCGCAGTGATGCAGCTCGGGGAACAGATCGCCACAATGGAAGCCCGGATGTGCGAGCCCCTCGCAGAGGAAGAGCTGACCGCCCTGCTCGAGCGTTATGGTGACGCCCAGCAGGAGTTTGAACATCGTGGCGGCTACGATCTCGAACCACGCGCCCAGGCGGTGTTGACCGGTCTTGGGATCGGGCCCGACGCCTACAATCGTCCGGCTGAAAGTTTCAGTGGCGGCTGGAAGATGCGCATCGCCCTGGCCAGAATTCTGACCCTCAATCCCGACGTGTTGCTGCTCGATGAGCCGACTAACCACCTGGATGTCGAATCGATTGTCTGGCTGGAGAACTGGCTGGCCAACGATTACAAGGGAGCGCTCCTGATGACCAGTCACGACCGCGACTTCATGAACCGCCTGGTCAGCCGCATCATCGAAGTTGCCGACCAGAACGTCACCACCTACGGCGGCAACTACGATTTCTACCTGCGCGAACGGGAAATTCGGCGCGAGCAGCTCCTCGCCAGCCATCGCCGCCAGCAGGAGATGCTCGCCAAGGAAGAAGAGTTCATCGCGCGTTTCGCCGCGCGCGCCTCACATGCGGCCCAGGTCCAGTCGCGCGTCAAGAAGCTGGAAAAGATCGAACGGATTCAAATCCCCCCCGAGCAGAAGCAGGTCCGCTTTGCATTCAATCCGCCGCCGCGCAGCGGAGACGATGTGGTGGCACTTAAAGAGCTGGCCAAGAACTGGCCACTTCCAGAAGGGGGAGAACATCCAGTCTTCAGCGGCATCTCGGGAATGATCAGGCGCGGTGACAAGATCGCCGTCACCGGGGTCAACGGCGCGGGGAAATCGACCTTCCTCAAAGTGCTCTCGGGTCAGGTCGAACCCTCGGCGGGTAGCGCAACCCTGGGGGCCAACGTTGAACTCGGCTATTTCAGCCAGCATTCCATGGAGCTGCTCGACCCGAAGAAAAGTGTCTTCGACTGCCTGCAGTTCGCCCTGCCACAGGCTTCAATCGGGGTGGTCCGAAACCTGGCGGCGGCCTTTTTGTTTCGCGGCGACGACGTCGACAAGCGGATCGACAAGCTCTCCGGCGGCGAGAAGAGCCGCCTGGTGATCGCCACCCTCTTGGCGCGGCCGATCAACCTGCTGGTCTTAGACGAACCGACCAACCACCTGGATATCCAGTCGCGTGAGGTTTTACTCGGAGCCCTGCAAAATTTTACCGGTACGGTTATCCTTGTCAGCCATGACCGCCACTTTCTGCGTTTACTGGTCGGCCGGGTCTTCGAGATCGATCACGGTCAGCTGATGAGTTACGACGGGGACTATGAACACTATCTGCACAAGACGGGACGCGAGCACAGCGCGGCTTGAGGGGTGAGCCGGATCAAAAATCTTAGTTTGCTCATAATAACTTCTAACTCAGAACTTCCCGAACTTTCTGCGACAGCTGATGCAAAGAGAAGGGCTTCTCAACAAAGGCAACCCCCTCAGCCAGGACCCCTTGCAGGTCGATGATATCCGCGGTATAGCCTGACATAAACAGAACTTTCAGATCAGGATACTGCTGCTGGAGCTGTTTGGAAAGTTTCAAGCCGTTAATTTCTGGCATGACCACATCGGTCAACAGCAGGTCAACCGGCCGGGGGAAACTGCTTGCAACCTGCAGCGCCAGTTTGGGGGTGGAGGAAAACAAAACTTCATAGCCCAGGTCTTCAAGCATTTCCTTGGTGAGCCGCAGGACTGACTCTTCATCCTCGACCAGCAGAATAGTCTCGCTTCCTCCCTGTAAAGAAGCTGGACCTGGTTCAACGGCATTGACCGGATCATCCCCTGTGCGCGGCAAATAGATCTTAAAGGTTGTGCCGCAGTCCAACTCGCTGTAGACGTCGATCATGCCATTATTCTGTTTTATAATGCCGTAGACGGTTGCCAGTCCGAGGCCGGTTCCCTTGCCCGTTTTTTTGGTGGTAAAGAAGGGCTCAAAGATCTGCTTGCGGGTTTCGGCATCCATGCCTCTGCCACTGTCGCTGACTGAAACGACAGCGTATTCGCCAGGAACCAACTCGGGGTGCGCAGTGCACCAGGCTTCATCCAGGGTGAGGTTATTGGTCTCTATGGATATCCGGCCATGACCTTCGATGGCATCCCGCGCATTGACACAGAGGTTGGTCAGGATCTGGTCGAGTTGACTGGAATCCATCTTGACCGGCCATAATCCTTCTCCAGGATTCAGGCGTAGCTCAATGTCCTCACCGATTAACCGCCGCAGCATATTAAACATTCCGGCAACATTGGCATTCAGGTCCATGGCGATCGGCGCGATCGGCTGTTTGCGGGCAAAGGCCAACAACTGCTGGGTCAAGTCTGCAGAACGTTTGGCGGCATTCTGGATTTCAGCTATTGCCCGTAGCAGCCGTGGCTTGTCATCCAGGCGCATACGCGCCAGTTCCGCCTGCCCCAGGATCACCGCAAGCATGTTGTTAAAGTCGTGGGCGATACCACCGGCCAACTGGCCTACCGATTCAATTTTCTGGGCTTGCGCGAGTTGGTCTTGCATGTGTTCGCGTTCCTCTGCCGCCTGCCAGCGCTCGGTGTTATCACGACCAATTCCAGCCAGACCGTAGAGGGTCCCATCCAGACCGCGGAACGGCTCCTTATGGGAACTCATCATCAGGCGTTGGCCGTTTGGAAACTGGCCCCACCAGTCTTTGTCCAATGGTACTCCGCTGGTTAATATCTTCTGATCCTCTAGGCGAAGCTGCTCTGCGGTTGCGCGATCGAACAATTCAAGGTCTGTCTTCCCGATCACCGACTGCTGCGGTCTTCCCATCAGTCGGGCAAACGCCTGGTTACAATCCAGATATTGACCTTCGGTGTTTTTAAAAAAGATAAAGTCCGGAATTGAATTGATAAGGCCGCGCAACAATCCGCGTTCGCGATCCAGCAGTTGGCGATGTTCATCCAGTGCCAGTTCGGCGGCACGACGGTCACGCTGGCGGCGCAGAATCAGGCCGAGCAACAGGGTGCCAATCGGATAAATCAGCAGCACCTGAGGGGCTACGGCAGCGAGAATTTTATAACGGACCTCGATCGGCATCAGGAACATGCAGGAGAGCATGGTCAACTGAACCAGGATTCCAAACAGATAGAGGTTCCACCAGGTCAGCCTCCAGTTATGCTTTTGGGTTAAGCGCTGCCAGAGCAGACCGACCGTGGAGGTTGTGATAATGACAATCGAGCCGACAATCATTCCGGAGCCACCCTGAAACAGCCGAAAGGCAACGGTCATGACAACGGCGATGAGGGTCGGGATTAGTCCGAAAAAAAGTCCGCACAGGCTGAGAAGTATCCAGCGGGTGTCAAAAAAAATGCCGGGAGCAAGTTCCCAGGGAGTCAGCATTACCGCGATGCCGACCAGTCCCACCAGTAGACCGGACAGACCGTCGCGCACCATCCTGTGGCGGATGGTATAAAGACCCAAGGCGTCATAGATAACGCCTAAAGCCAGCAGTAGGACTGCGTTGTTAATCAGGCCGGTAAAACTACTCATTCCTGTTTCCTTCGGCAATTACACTTCGTAAGAATCTAGAGCGTGATTTCCTGCTGGGTAAAGATTTAACACAAAAAGGTGTATTGTTAAAATATGATAAGAAATTTCCTTGCCTTGACGGCTTCGCTGGGGCCGGACAAGACAGGATATGTTCTTTAGGGTCTGCAGGATTTCCGTAGTAAAGGAATGAATCAGGAGGACTCTATTAACTCTACAATTTTTCCGGTCACCTACAACCCGTCTATAGGGGGTAAACAGGGGTTTGAGTGTCGATACCACCATGAGTTGCGGGATCGACCGACCAGCATGCTTGGGCGGCTGCGACACCCCCTTCGCCAAGAGGATTTAAATGATGAGTTACGTATTTTTGAATGGAAAATTCGTCAAGAGTGATGAAGCGACGGTCTCGGTTTTTGATCAGGGTCTATTGTACGGTGACGGAATCTTCGAGAGTTTTCGCTCCGTCGGAGAGCGGCTTTATCAATTCCCAAGCCACTTCGAGCGGCTGTTGCAATCCGCAGCGGCCCTCAATTACCCGATTAAATTCACCCGTCAGGAATTGGGAGCGATCCTGCTGGAACTGCGGCAGAAAAATAATTTAAACAACGCTTACTATCGCGTCACGGTTACGCGTGGCAAGGGGCAGGTCGGTTTTCAGCGCGACATGCAGAATGAACTGACCCTACTGATCATCGGCACCGAGTTCCAGGGTCTCGCAGATGCCTATTATGCCGAGGGGATTCATTTAAATCTGGCCAAGATCCGCAGAAATGCGCCGGAGGCGATCAGCCCGAAGATCAAATCGACCAGCAATCTGAACAGTTTGTTAGGGAAATTGGAGGCCAGGGCAGCCGGCGCCTTTGAGGTGATCATGCTGAACAGCAATAAACATATTTGCGAAGGGGCCGCCTCCAATATCTTCTGGACCAAGGACCAGTGGGTCTTCACCCCCGATGCCTCTACCGGGCTATTGGAGGGCGTAACCCGCGCCACCATCATGCGGCTCTGCGAAGAGA
>JAAXQE010000118.1 GCA_012974425.1 Geopsychrobacter sp. | reverse complement strand
ACCGGGCTATTGGAGGGCGTAACCCGCGCCACCATCATGCGGCTCTGCGAAGAGAAATTGAACCTGCGCGTCATCAGTGGTGAATATGCACTCCAGGATCTGAAGTTCTCCGACGAAGCGTTTATTACTTCCACCTCGCTGGAGGTCATGCCCGTGGTCAAGGTCGATAACTTCACGATTAATCAGGGGAAAGTCGGCCCCATCGCTCAAAAACTGCGCGCTGAACTGCACAGGGATATGCAGAGGTCCGACAACGATGCAGACACCTAGGCGGGTGCTCGCTGGGTTCAGTTTTTCGCGAAAAGGGGGCGTATCCCGCCGGGGGCCAACAATTAATCCAAATTCGGGTAAACTATAACCATTCACTGATATTTCAGCCCCCATATTTTGCTCGCGCAGGGGGGACCGTTTTTCATTCTATTGCAAAAAAGGTCGCAAGGATGATGCGCATCCTGCTGTTGATTCTGATTATTCTGACCAGCATGAGCTGCCCCCTGCTTGCAGCGGAACAAGTCATAGCTTCGCCTGTCATCACGCGCCTGAACATCGATTCCGCGATCAACCCCATAGTCGCAAAATTTATCCGCGAACAGCTGGATGATGCCAACCGTCGCCAGGACCCGGCGCTGCTGATCGAACTCAACACCCCCGGCGGTCTCGACACAGCGATGCGCGAGATTATCCAGGCCGTACTCGGCTCACAGATCCCGGTGATCGTCTACGTCGCGCCGGCGGGGGCGCGGGCGGCTTCAGCCGGCGCGCTGATCACCCTGGCGGCCGACTTTGCCGCCATGGCGCCGGGGACCAATATCGGGGCCGCACATCCGGTTTCCATCGGCGCAGGGGCGCAACCCGACAAAACCATGCAGGCAAAACTGGTCAACGATGCGGCGGCCTACGCGCGCAGCCTGGCCCTGCAGCGTGGGCGCAATCTTGACTGGGCGGAAAAAATTGTGCGCGAAAGTATCTCATCCTCTGCCCAGGAAGCACTGGATCTGCAGGTCATCGATCTGATCGCCGAAAACACCAGCGAACTGTTACAAAAACTGGATGGTCGCAGCTACCTGCGGCTGGGACAGAAGAAAATCCTGCACAGCAAAGATGTGCCCCTTATGCAAATTGAGATGAACTGGCGCCTGCAGATCTTAAGTGCCCTGAGCAACCCGACCTTTGCCTACCTGTTGATGATGCTCGGTTTACTCGGCATCTTCTTCGAAATCTCCCAGCCGGGGGTCATCCTGCCCGGTGTGGTCGGGACCATCGCTATCCTGCTCGCCTTCTTCGCCTTTTCGACCCTGCCGATCAACTACGTCGGTCTACTGCTGATTCTGCTGGCCATCGTGATGTTCATTCTTGAGGTCAAGGTGCCATCCTTCGGCATGCTCACTGTCGGCGGGATTATCGCCATGGCCTTCGGTTCATTGATGCTGGTCGACAGCAGTCAGCCCTATCTGCAGATTTCAAAAGCCGTGATTGCCGCAACCGTACTCGTCAGCGCCGGGTTTATCCTCTTTGCCAGTTGGATGGTGGTGCGCACCCAGGGCCGTCCGGTCATTTTCGGACAGGAAGGGATGATCGGCGAGCGCGGCAAGGCGACGAGCACTATCCATCGCGAGGGGCAGGTGTTTGTCCACGGCGAGCTGTGGCAGGCGCGTGCAGCTGACAAAATCAAAGCAGGCAGCGAAGTCGAAGTCGTTAAACTACTGGACGGTCTGGTGCTCGAAGTGCGGGCAACAAACGAGGCTCAGCAGGAGAGCACAGGGAAGGGGGCATAACATGTTCGGATTGGGATTAAGCTTGCTCTGGCCGGTTGCTTTCGGCTTTTTGGTGATTATTCTCGCCTCTGCGGTCCGCGTTCTGTATGAATATGAACGCGGCGTGGTGTTTCGGCTCGGGCGCTTCTCCTGCGTCAAGGGGCCGGGGCTCAAGTTCATCATTCCGCTGGTTGACCGGCTGGTCAAGGTCAGTATGCGCACCATTGCGATGGATGTGCCGCCGCAGGATGTCATCACCCGCGACAATGTCTCGGTCAAGGTCAATGCGGTGCTCTACTTCCGCGTGGTTCATCCCGACAAGGCGCTGATCGAGGTCGAGGAGTTCCTCTACGCCACCAGCCAATTAGCCCAGACCTCACTGCGCAGCATCCTCGGCCAGGTCGAGCTGGATGAGCTGCTTTCGCAGCGCGACAAGATCAATAAGAACCTGCAGGAGCTGCTCGACCGCCAGACCGACCCCTGGGGGGTCAAGATCTCCAACGTCGAGATCAAACATGTCGATCTGCCCCTCGAAATGCAGCGCGCCATGGCCCGTCAGGCCGAGGCCGAACGCGAGCGGCGCTCCAAGATCATCCATGCCGAAGGGGAGTTTCAGGCCTCGACGAACCTGGCCAAGGCAGCCAAGCAGATCACCGCCGAGCCCGGCGCTCTGCAGTTGCGCTTTCTGCAGACCCTGACCGAGATCGCTTCGGAGAAGAACTCCACCATCCTCTTTCCGTTACCGATCGAACTGATCACGCCATTTTTAGGGAAACAGAAGAACCCAGAGGATTAAAAACCTCCAGCAGACACAGTTTCCGTGCCCCGTGGCTCAATCAGCCTTGTGGCAGATCAGCCCCACAGGTTTTGTCACAAAAAGGGACAGGCCTTGGACTCTCTATCTCCTATGGCATTATTAATAATCATGGGGGTCGGATTGGGGAGGAAAGCGCGCTCGGAAAGGGGACGACTTTTACCGTTATCTTGCCGCTTATGCTGGTCGAGAATGGAGGGCAAGGCTGCGCGCCTGAGGTTTAAGTCCAAGAGTTAAGCTGACCAACCTGTTTTACATGAATTGGTGTCGATCTTGTTGGTTAAAGATCGACACCAATTCACCAACAACTAAACCCTGATGGTTATTTTACGGCGCCCATCTCCTGGTAGTACTTCAATGCCCCTGGATGAAGCGGGATGGCAAATCCATTCACTGCCGTTTGCAGATTGATAGAGTTCCCCTTTTCATGAACCTTGACTACCTTGTCCTTATCGTCAAAGAGGGCCTTGGTCATCTTGTAGACCATATCATCAGACAGGCTCCCCGGGACACAGAGCGTCGCCAACGAGCCGGTGGTGGTAATATCTACATCGATCCCGGAGTAGGTCCCCTTGGGGATAATGACCGCATTGGAAAAGTAGGGGTACTCTGTGACGATCTGCTTGATATTATCTTCGTCGATGGAGAGGATAGTGATGTCATGCTGGCTGTTGATATCGATAATGGCAGAGGAGGGGGCGCCAGCGTCAACCATGACCGCATCGACCTGCCCGTCTTTCAGCAGTTGCATCGCCTGCCCATAGCTCAGATACTGGGGCTTGATCTCACTAAAGGAGATTCCGTAGGTCTTCAGGACGATACTCAGGTTGGTAACACTGGAACTGCCCTGGATACCGGCCGCAACCTTCTTCCCCTTCAGATCGGCATAAGACTTAATTCCGGAATCCGTCTTGACCACGGTCTGAATCGTGTTGGGGTAGAGCGAAATGAGACCACGGATATTCTTATCCTGGCTCTTTTTGAACATCTCCTGCCCCGAGTAGGACCAGTAGGCGATCATCGACTCGACGAAGGCGACCTCCATGTTCCCCTTCTTGAGGTGGCGTGAGTTCTCAACAGAGCCTCCGGTCGATTCGGCACCAACGTTAAGCCCGATATCGGCTGCCGACCACATCTTGGCCATGGCAACACCAAGAGGATAATAGGTGCCACTCATCGACCCGGTACCGATGGAGATATTCTTCGTTTGCGCCAACCCAAATCCGGCCCCGCCCAACACAACGGCGCAGGATAGGAACATGACACACAGAAAACGCTGAATTTTTGTGAACTTTTGCATGGTTGTTTCTCCTTTGAGGTTAAATTACTTCCTTGATTGAAATCTGTGAGCAGGCAATCTCCTCCCCGCTCAGAACTGGAGTCGACCCTAGGCGGCGGCCTCTCCCGGGACTCCGATTGGGACCTTGCTGAACGACCTCTGGTAGAGATAAAGACCCCCCAGAAGGATGAGGCCGGCCATGCTTGAAATCCGCTCCGGGTAAACCAGGGTCAGACAGCTGATGAGCAGGACGGCTCTTTCCCAGGCCAGACACTTCCGGTGAAAAAAGTTGGCCACCGCGGCGCTATAGGCGACAACCGCCAGGGCGGTGCCCGTACCAACAAGAATGATATCCAGGACCGGCCCCTGCATTAGCAGGCTGGGGTAATAGACGAAGAGGATGGGGACCAGAAACCCGACAATGACATGTCGCGATGACAACAGAGCCGTGGCCATCGGTTCACTCTTGGCGATCCCTGAGGCGGTGTATGAGGCCAGGGCCACCGGAGGAGTAATGTCGGCAAAAACCCCGAAATAGAAGACAAATAGATGGGCCGTCAACATCGGCACCCCCAGCGCCATCAGGGCCGGGGCCGCCACTGTGGCCTGAACGATGTAATTCGGCGTGGTGGGCAATGCCATCCCCATGATTATTGAAGCCACGGCGGTAAGGATCAGGGCGATAATCAGATGGCCGCCGGAAAAATATTCGATCATTGTCGCCAGCTTGACACCGAGCCCGGTTATGCTCGTAACGCCAACGATCATCCCGGCGCAGGCACAGGCGGCGATAATTCCCACGGAATTTTTTCCGGCGGTAATCAGCACATCGCTGAGATCGCGCAGGCTCAAGCGGGTGGATTTCTTAATCATGCTCGATACCAGCAGTACCGACATGCCGACAAAGGCAGAGCGGGCCGCGCTATTTCCATTCATAAGCACAATAATCAAAGAGATAACCGGCAGAACATAGTGCCATCCTCCCTTCAGAACATCTAACTTCTTGGGAATTTCATCTTCCGGCAAGCCCTTCATTCCCACGCGACAGGCCTCAAAATGAACATTCATGTAGATACTCAGGAAGTAGAGTATCGCCGGAATCGTCGCCATGAGGATGATCGTGGTGTAGGGGGTCTGGGTAAACTCAGACATGATAAAGGCCGCCGCGCCCATGACAGGTGGCATGATCTGGCCTCCCGTTGAGGCAGCAGCTTCAACGGCAGCCGCAAATTCGGGTCGATAGCCGATCCGTTTCATCAAGGGGATCGTGAAGGTCCCGGTGGTAACGACATTGGCGATACTACTTCCGGAGATAGTGCCCATGAGAGCACTGCTGCAGACGCAAATCTTAGCGGGTCCACCGCGCAGACGTCCCGCCATGGCGATGGCCAGGTCGATAAAAAATTTGCCCCCACCCCCTTTTTCCAGGAGTGTTCCGAAGAGGATAAAAAGAAAAACGATGGTAACGATGACCCCCAGCGGGACGCCGAATATCCCCTCGGTCGTCATAAACATCTGATTAATGATACGCTCCAGATCGTATCCCCGGTGTCCAAAGGAGCCCGGTATCAGATAACCAAAACGGGAGTAAAGGAGGAAGATCGAGGTGACGACAACGAGAGGCCAACCGATAGAGCGGCGGGTGGCATCCAGAACCATGAAGATGCACAGACCACCGAAAACCATATCGAGGGTATTGAGGTCGCCCATGCGATAAACGAGGTCCTGGAAGTCATAGAGGACGTAACCGCAGACCACGACGGCCGAGATCGCCCAGGCCCAGTTCAGAACATTCAAGGCCCTGTTCCGCTTGAACATGGGGTAGAGCAGAAAGATAACGAAGAGGGCGAGCATCAGAATGCTGGCCCGCTGGATCATGGCAGGCAAGGGCAGGAAAAGCATCGTTGCCAGAATAAAGAGCGAGATACCGGCCCCACCAAGTTGAATAAATAAACTCACTACCCTGTTTTGTTTATCGTAGGTGAATACCTTCTCCTCCGCCATCAGCTCAGGTGCCTCGGCGGCATTTACTTCGACCTGTTTGCGTTCCTTTGTCATTCTATCCATCTCCTTGTCAGTGCAACTTCTTATTCTGTCTTCAAATTAGATTGAGTGCTGATTTCATTGGCGAAACTGGTAATCATCCGGGCTCTTCCAGCCTGTTGACGACTAACTGTGCCCCTGCCGGACTCAGGCAGGATTCGCCTGTTACGCCAGTTTCAGGTTATTGCAGAGGTTCCTGAACAAACAGTATTTCTGTGCAGGTGGGGGCCATTGATGCTCTGCCGTGTATGCATTTTGCGGTTAAAATAGTCTATTGAAAAAACCGTGTAAAACGACATTAAAACATCAGTTGATAACATTTATGAACTATGTCATTCGGCAAAGACATATCCCTGGCCGCTTCTTTTTTTTGCGCACTCTAGCTGCGTAGTAGAAACAGAGGGCGGAAGGTTCAATCGCCTGAGCGGCGTCGGGAAGGGTCTCCGTTGCGGGGGAGAGGATGTCGCGGGGACTGTTGCGGCG